>JAUSGH010000006.1 GCA_030649055.1 bacterium
CTTAAGGGAACGTCTCACGATACGAGCTGACGACAACCATGCAACACCTGTGCACATGTCCTTGAGAGACGACTAATCTTTCGACTAGTCTTCATGTGCATTTCTAACCCGGGTAAGGTTCTTCGGTTACCGTCGAATTAAACCACATGCTCCACCGCTTGTGCGAGTCCCCGTCTATTCCTTTGAGTTTTAGCCTTGCGGCCGTACTTCCCAGGCGGTCGACTTAACGCGTTAGCTTGGCCACTCCGAGGGTCGATACTCGAAACAGCTAGTCGACATAGTTTAGGGCGTGGAATACAAGGGTATCTAATCCTTTTTTATGCCCACGCTTTCGTACACTGAGGGTCAGGAATGCTCCAGTTACATGCTTTCGCCTTTGGTGTTCCATACGATATCAACGGATTTCACCCCTACACCGTATGTTCCAGTAACCTATCGCACCCTCTAGTCCTGCCGTATCTATTGCGGCCTCACCGTTGAGCGGTGAGATTTAACAATAGACGCACAGGACCCCCTACGCACGCTTTACGCCCAATAAATCCGGATAACGCTTGGAGCCTTCGTATTACCGCTGCTGCTGGCACGAAGTTAGCCGCTCCTTATTCCTACCTTAATCAATAACTTTTTGAGGTAGAAAAGCAGTTTACAGACCGAAGCCCTTCATCCTGCACGCGGCGTCGCTCGATCAGACTTTCGTCCATTGTCGAATATTCTCGACTGCTGCCTCCCGTAGGAGTACGGGCCGTGTCTCAGTCCCGTCGTTGGGGGTCACCCTCTCAGGTCCCCTACTGGTCATCGCCTTGGTAGGCCGTTACCCTACCAACTAGCTGATCAGACCTAGGCCGCTCCCAAAGTGACTTGCGTCTTTCATCTTACGACGTATCGGGTATTACCCCCGCTTTCGCGGGGCTATCTCCGTCTTCGGGGTACGTACCAAGGTGTTACTAACTCGTTCGCCGCTGCGCAAACCCTTGCGGGTTTGCACCGCTCGACTTGCATGCCTTATCCACGCCGCCAGCGTTCATCCTGGACCAGGATCAAATCCTCTAAGAAAATAATGCTAGAGTTTAGCATCTAAAGTTTGGCAAAACCAAACGCCATACGCTAACCTCGTTGCCTTATTGTTTGTTGGGACAACGAAAAAGTTTTCGATTTTCGTTGCATTGAACTCATAGGTTTAAATATGAGTTCGGATCCTTAACTTATGGTTATGAAATTATCAACGTCCATTCAATAACATATCCGTCTCGCGCTCCATGCTGGACATCGAACGCGGGACGGATAAATGAGCTCCTATTCGCTCACTGTAATTTGTAACTTAAATAGTAGCGGAGTGCGGGGGGGCTTGTCAAGAGCTAAAAACTCCTATATATTAAACACTATATGAAAATAGACATCCATCCGAAGTATTATCCAGACGCGAAAATAACGTGCGCGTGCGGACACAAGTTTTCCATCGGCGGAACGAAGCCGGAATTAAGCGTGGAAATTTGTTCGCAGTGCCATCCGTTCTTTACGGGAAAAGAGAAACTCATTGACACCGCCGGCAAAGTGGAAAAGTTTAAAGCACGTCTTACCAAAGCGGCCAAGGCGCCGAAAGTGGAAAAGAAGCCGAGAGTAAAGAAGCAGGCGAAGTAGATTATCTCATATATAATAAGACCTATAAGACATATAGGTCTTATTCGTCTTATACAACAAATGGAAAACATCCAAAAAATTATATTAGAAGTCCGTGCCGGCGCCGGCGGCGACGAGGCATCCATTTTCGCCGGCGAGCTCGCGCGCATGTATCAACGCTATGCCGCGAAACGCGGCTGGGGTTTTGTGCCGCTGGACTCCAGTGCCGGAACGCTTGGCGGATACAAAACCTTCATCGGCAAGATGTCGGGCGCGGGCGTTTATGACGCCTTGAAACAGGAGTCCGGCGTGCACCGCATCCAGCGCGTGCCGGCAACAGAAAAAGCCGGAAGAGTACACACCTCCACCGCCTCAGTCATCGTACTTCCTGAGGTAGAGGCAAAGGACGTGACGCTGAACATGAACGACTTAGAAATCACCTTCCAGCGCGCCGGCGGTCCGGGCGGACAAAACGTGAACAAAGTGGAAACCGCGGTACGCATTGTCCACAAACCCACCGGTATTTCCGTATTCTCACGCGCCGAGCGCAACCAACATGCCAACAGAGAAGCGGCTTTGGATATCATCCGCGCGAAACTCTACGAAATGCAAAAGGAGGAGGAAGCGAAAAAACTCGGGGCCTCCCGCCACGACCTTGTCGGCACCGGCGACCGCTCGGAAAAAATACGCACCTACAACTTCCCCGACGACCGCATCACCGACCACCGCTTCAATGCGAAAGTACACAACATTGAAAAAGTCCTGAACGGCGACCTCGACGTCTTACTCGAAAAGATAAAGAAACAAAAACCGGTCGCCTAAGGCGACCGGTTTTTGTTATGCAAGCCGTGCTTGAATTTTCGGCAACATTCGCGTCAGCATTTTTCTCCGATGATTCACGGCTTCATGCTCCTCGTGCGTGAGATCTTTATAAAGTTTATTGAATTGCGGGATAAACAGCAGTCCGCGAAACGGTAATCCCGGGTCCATATCCCTTGGGCGTTCGCGAAGTAGCACGCCTTCCAGCGCATCCGTTTCCGTGAGACAAACATCCCCGTCATAAAACGCGATGACGGCACGCAATCGCGCGGTGCGCATATCGGGCGGCACGCCCTTCAATCGCAAGAGCGCGTAATCCACCATCTCCCAATCGGTCATCTCTCTCCCAATCCACCGCCGGCTCTTCACGCCCGGCTCACCGCCCAAGGCATCAATCTCCAATCCCCCGTCGTCGGCGACGCAAGGCATATTACACAATGCAAAATAACTTTTTGCTTTGAGGATGGCATTCTCCTCAAACGTACTCCCGGTCTCCTCAATCGCCTTGATATCCGGAAAATCTATCAGTGATTGCGTTTTAATCCCCACACGTTCAAAAAACCCGCCGACCTCGTGAGCTTTGCCGACATTCTTGGTAGCAATTAAAAGTTTTTGCATAAGTATATAAAAAGTATACGCCGCCGCTGCATATTTCCGAAATATTTAAAATCAAAGCGCGGAAGGCGCTACATTATCATCACTCCTCCAACCAGGGCTAATCGTGGTTTTGCTTTTGAGCGAGCATGTTGAAGCGAGGCAATAAATTCCCGAACGGAAAACCGCGAAGTCGGAACAATGGCGCTGTATGAATCCCGAAGCCATCGCAAAGCGGGGCGAAGGTTGAGTTCGCCTTGTTCCGGTAACTTCCGCGGTTTGGAGTGAGAAGAATTTATCCGAGCGGAAACAGCTCGCGAGAAAACAAGTCTGCGATTATCCACAAGACCACAATTACCCATTCAACACATCTATATCCGCCTGAAACTGCTGCGCCCTCGTCACCACGCGTTCGCCGTATGTCCACAAATACCGCTGCCATCTGCCTCCCGCGTAATACCGCGCCGCCGCGCGCCGCTCTTCAGAAATAGAGGCGCCTTTTGCCGCGCCGGAATCCTTAAGGTACAGCGCCGACGCCATAAACGCATCCGCGTTGCGCCACGGTGAAGGCGGCTCGTTGCCTGTTATTTCCCCCACACGCTTTGCATACAAATTCCACGTGGACGGAATAAACTGCGCCGGACCCATCGCGCCGCCATAAGCACCGTCGGCATTCGCGCACGACACCGTCACGGTATCAGGATTAATCGCAAGCGCGGATGTAATCGCTAAAAATATCGGCGTATCGCGGGTGGGATGCATAGCGGGCTTTTTACTCCGCGAGTTGACTTCGTTGTATTTGCACTTTCCCACGTTTTGTCCAAGCGCAGACTCGCGATCCAACACCGCTAAAATCATCGCCGCGCGCACGCCGCTTGCCGACTCGGCCACGCGCGCGTATTTCAACGCCTCTTCAAACGACAACTCGCCGCCACCCAAAAATTCAAAAATCTGCGCCCGAATTTGCGCCGCGGTCTTTTTGGAAAGCGTCAGCAGTTCCTGATACTTAGATTCTTGGCCTTTGGTTGTCGCGAGCAACGTGCTTTTCTCGCCCTTCACGCCCTGCAGCGCCACCCGTTGTTCGTCCTGATACCGCTGTAACGACACGGCGTCCGTGCGCTTTTCCGCGAGCGCCTCCTGTTCAGTAACGAGCTCCACGCGCAAGTTACTGATTTTTTCAACCCCAAGGCGGAGATTATCCTGAAACACCATAAGGTTATTAAGGTCGTTCACGAATCCCGAAAGATCCGGGTTCTTCAAGAGCACCTCAAAAAGACCGGTCGCGTCGCGTTCACGGATCTGCTGCAACGTCCTCGCGAGTGCCTGTTTATTAAAATCAAGATCCTGCTCCACGGCTGTAACTTTTGTTTTATTGTCCACGATGTCCGCGTCCAGCTTCGTGATGGAAATCTCGATGGCCTTCATCTGCAAATTAAACTTTTTAATCTGCGCGTTCAAGCGATCAATTTCCGACTGTAAGGTTTTGCCCTGCTTTTTATAATTCGCGACCGTGGACTCGTATTGAGAAATTTGACCTTCGATGTCCGTGAGTTGCTGTTCCAGCACTTTGCGCTCAGCCTCGCTTTGCTGTCCCGTAGCGGCAAGCGATTCACTGGAACGCACCGGGGCAAGCACGGAACCGAAAATAAAGTACACCGCGACAAGCGACAAAAGTATCGCTTCCGCGATAGAACGCAAAGGAACGCGAATGGTCCGCGCACGCGCCAAATTCACCCGGGCGCGTAGCGGGCTGAGCGGATGCACAAAACTTCGCCGAATTTCAACAATTGCCCTCGGTTTTCGGAGCATACCCTGTGCTACAACTTCGATTGATGTTTATAATTCATGCGTAATTTCGTTTGCGAAGAATCAGTGTCAGCGTATCAATCTTCGCCGTCCTTCACGATACACCCGTGATCGAAGTTGTCGCACGGGGCATGTCTTCAGTATAACAAAAAATCGGTCGCTTCAAGCGACCGATTTTTTGTTCTTACTTCGTATATCTTATGTCCTACTTCTTTCCGGACGCTTCCCCTGCCGGCGCTGCACCTGCCGCGGGCGCTTCAGCTGCAGCTTTCGCCGCCTCGCGCTCCGCAACCTTCTCCTCGGTTTCAACCTTAATTGTTTCAACGCTTCCGGCCGCCTGCATCGCCGCTTCCTGTTCTTCCGTAATCTTTGCTTTCACAGTCGCAACAATCACTTTGCCGTCCACAAGTACTTTCACGTCCGGCGAAATATTCAAATCGCCCACCTTAATACTCATACCGATATCGGCAAGCACAGAAATATCAACGGTGATGGTATGCGGAAGTTTATCCGGCATTGCTTCAATCGGAAGCTCCTGCAATGTACGCACCAACACGCCTCCTTTGTCCTTGACTCCCAGCGCCTCACCGACAAACACAAGCGGCACCTTTGTCTGAATTTTTTCATCCATACGCACCTGATACAAATCCACGTGTACCGGTTCGCTCGAAATTGCATCGCCCACCACATCATAAATAAGCGCCGGGCGCTTTTCTTCGCCGATAACCACGGTCACAATGGTGTTCTCTCCCGCCGCTTTATACACCTTTTTGAAATCCTTCGCGGGAATTGCCAAATGCATATTGCCGATACCGCGGCCATACAACTCCGCCGGAATAAAACCCTTCTCCCGAAGAGTTGAAACCGCCTTTCCAAATATTTCCCGTTTTTCTGCTTTTAGTTCCATAGGAGTAATCGCGAACAATGCGAATGAGGGCAAATAATGCGAATCTTTACTTCCTGAGCACCGTCGAAGGACTACATTAATATAAACTTCGACGAGCTAAACTAACAACGTATTGTATAAAATACTAGCAAAACGCTCCATAAGATGCAAGCCCTTCCTTATGCTTATATAAACAGTGCGCCTCGGATGCATGGAAGCATCCGAGGCGCGCGCTACGATCTGTTACGCAAAGACGGGCGCGACGAGATGCTTGTGCGGAAGGACCGGCCGCGCGGGGAGCTGCCTCGCCGCATCCGTGAGGCGGTATCGGTACTGGCGACGGCTACCTTCGCGAAGCAAGTGGCCAAGGCAATGCCACCTGCACAGATCGGCCGCGACGGCACTGTGAAGCAGATGCTTCACGTTCGTCGCCTCAATCCTCCGAACGATCTCGGGAAGTGAGAGCTCCTCATCGCCGCTCGCGTCCTTGAGCGTCGCCCAGACGAGCTCCGCCACGAGCCCCGGCGACTCCATCATGATCTTCGGGTCATCCTTCCTGGCATAAAGGCACACGCCGTCCACGAGCTCCCGATCCAACTCGCCCCGTGAGTAACGCCGCCAAAGCGATACCTGGACGTTATTACGCGAAACGCCAGTCGCCTTAGCGCAGTCCATCGCCGTGAAGGAACCATTGTCACCCATCTTTTTGATGTAAGCGACAATACGCTTCTGGTAATCAGGGATCCGAATCTCGCCTTTTTTCGGCATTCTCTCCTCCTCCAAAACAATCCGGCAAATCTTCACCCATAGTAGCAAACGACTGCGCTTTTGTCAAATCACCAATGAGCATCTGCTCACAACTCTCGGTGCGTCCGTGTTCGTCATTGCGAGGATTATCCGAAGCAATCTTACATAAATATTTATAAAGATATTAAAGATATTAACGTAAGATTGCCACGTCGCCTGCTGGCTCCTCGCAATGACGTGGCTACTCGGGCTTGCGAGCAAATACGACGACAATACGCCGCAAACCACACGAAATCAATTTCGGCCGGTCGCCCAAGGCGACCGGCCGAAGTATTACCGAACGAACGTTACGTAGTGATTCCGGCGATGCGCTTGAACTCGCCGATGTGTCCGTAGAGCAATTCGTCGCACTTCTCCCAGATCCAGCGCGCATTCGGTGCGTCAAACGCCTGAAGGATCGCGCTTGCGCTGCATGCTTCAAGTGTAAACCCGTAGCTCTTCATGACCTCGAAGAACGTCACATCACACTCGGCGTCACGCCAGAAGAGCAGCACCTCATCCGGCGTCCACTGCTTGGTCCGCGGGACAAGCACGTCCATGATAGCCAAACGCACGGGGTCATCCATGGATTCGCGGAGGCAAGACCCAAGCTCTCCGTTGGTCATGGAAGCAAAGCGTGCGCTCGCTGCCTCCAGCCACGATGCGAGTATTGTGGCATCCTCCTCGACATCCTCGGGACATTGGTCAGCCACGTCCTCGAGCTCTCCGCCTCCGCCACTTTGTTCAGGCGAATATGTGAAGCAGATGCGCTCAAGAAGCTCGATGAGTTTTGGCGCGGGAAGCCGGCTGACCCTCCCTTTGAGCTCCCGCTCCAGCGCGGCCATTTCCTTGTCGTCCGTATACGCATACTCCATATAGAGCCACTCGAGCTCCGTATCGCTACATTCGCGAAGACGCGGACGAAGCGCATTCCACACCAGGGAACACTCGTTCCGAAGCTGTAGCGCGCCGACAAACACAGAAACGGAGTAGTCCTTCGGATCAAGCTCGCCGAGATTCAGGAGCACCCGAATCGCCATTTCCTTCAGCGGCACCATCGCGCTTCCTCCAACGTGAAAACAGACACTACGAGCAGTGTAGTATATGCGGCAGCCGAAATCTAGGACCGAAAAAGTTTCAGCCGCTGCGCGACAACTTGCTTCATCGCCTCCACTGAATATGAAAGTAATTTATACGGCGCAACTTCTTTCGGTTTTTCAGTAAATGCTTTTTCCAAGCCCTTTCTCCACGCTAAACGAATTTCGGTACTAATATGAATAATGGCGCAACCGCTTTTTGCGGCAGCGACGAACTCCGCGTCTTTTGAACCCGATCCGCCATGCAACACCAGCGGCACCCCAACCGCTTCCGCAATTTCACGGATACGATTAATATTAAGCGCCGGCTCCATTCCCGAAACAAGCATGCCGTGTACGTTCCCAACCGCGGGCGCAAACAAGTCCACGCCGGTTTCTTTCACGAACCGCAAAGCGTCCTCAGGTGTGGTCAAGTCTTCTTCGGAAATCTGAACGCCTTCAGGCAGTTTTTCAAGCAGCGCCGAAGATTGACCGATATATCCCAGCTCACCTTCAACGATAATGTCCGGATTTATTTTTTTCGCCAGCTCCACCGCCGCCCGCGTTTGCGCAATGTTTTCCTCAAGCGATAATTTTGCTCCATCAAAAATAATGGAATCGTAGCCCAAGAGCGCCGCGTCACGCACTTTATCCAACGAATAGGTATGGTCGGCATTCAAAAAAATCGGGTGGCCAAGCTCCTCGCGCATGTTGCGCACCAAGGACACCGCGTTTTCCGCGCCGATAAACTCCCGCTCGCCCTCTGAAGTCCCGATAATAACCGGCACTTTTTCACCGAGCTCTCTTGAAACCTCAACCGCCGCCTCAACAACGGCTTTAAGCCCCGCGATGTCGGAAATATTAAAATGCCCGAGCGCAATCTTGCGCTTTACCGCGTCGGCGATTATTTCACGTAATGTTTCCATAAGAAAAAACTTCGTTAGCTTGTTGGTTGGGCTGTCCATTCTAATGAAGCTAATAACCTAACGAAGCTAAAAGCTAAACCCCAAACCACCCTTGTATTATATACCTCTGACTCCAATCTTCTAACTCCACTTCGCTAAAGTAACTGATAAAAATCTTATTCCACAGCGCCTCCTGCTGATGATACAGATACTTGATAAGCTCTTTTTCTTTCACCAGCGCCATAACGGTGTCAACAATGTTGAAACTCACGAGCACCGGCACGCCGGTTTCGGTCGGGAAAAAATCCCCCGCCCAGCCCAAACCACCCCAGAAATCCAGCCCATCACGGAACCCGCGCACGACATGTTCAATATTCAGAATGTCCTGCTCTGCTTTCGCCCAATGCAACGCCTCGGGATTGATGTGCGGCTCAAACAAGCGCCAATCATTTTCATCGTCTTTTCCGAGATACCGCTGGACAATCAACCAGCGCGGGCGCGAAGCCTCCATCGCGAACGAAGGCAACCGCCGCGCGACAACATCGCCGCGTAAGGCGGAAATCAAATGCGCAGCAAACTTTTCCTCACTTTTTTTCATGAACCCGTTAAACAGCGTCGCGTAATACGCAACCTCATGCAGATAATGGTTCAGCAAACTCACGAGACGCAGCGTTTCGCCCGAAATACCCAAAAAAATCGGAATAACAAAGATGACCCCTAGCTCTTTCAAGTGGCTGACATTGTGATACTTTTTCGCGACAAACTTTTCCGCCACGGAGGCCCATTTCGCCTGCAGTGCCTGCAAGTGAATTTTTCGCCACTCAAAATCCTTTGGTGTGAGCTGCTCATACTGCTTGAAAAAAATGGTATTGAGCCACTCCGGGTCTTCCAAAAAGCGCAGGGCGCTATACACCTCGCGAATGTCTTCCTTCGCGAGCATCTCGTCCACACCCGCGTATCCCAGCGCTTCCAGCACCTTTTTCGGCGGCTCGGCCTTCAGGAGTTCCGCGGCTTTGGTCAGTTTCAAAAAATATCCCTCGCCCGGAGGCGTGACGCTCACGACAAAATCGCAGATCTTTTGCGCCGTCGTCGCCAGCCGCAATGAAAAAACTCCGCAAACCTCAAAAATCTTAAGGTCATCGGCTTCGATTTTTGACCGCAGTGCGTCAAAAATTTCAATTGCCTTTATATCTTTTATATTTTTATCTCCGAACCCAAGCCGATGCAAACGATCGCGCACCAACGCGTCATTTTCTTCCATAATGCGCGCCATCACTCCAACCTTACCCGTCGCGCGTTCCATTGACGCCTCGAGATCAACAACAAGCTGCTTGCTAACACGCAATATTCGAGCAATTTTTCCTTGGGGAGTATCCATACAGTAAAATCCTAATTTCAAAACCCTAAATCCTAAACAATACTAAAGTTCAAATAGCAAATGCTCAAAAGGGATTTTGAATTTTTAATTTTTTAATTTGTTTAGAATTTAGATATTAGGATTTAGAATTTGAACCAAAGCATTATAAACTCTGCACCGTAACGTCCAAATTCTTCCATCTTGGCGACTCATCAAATTTCGCCTTGGTTAATATCCCCTCCTTCGCGCCGATATATTCCACAACCGAAGTCGCATTCGCGCTTCCTAATCGGATTGCGAACTTAATTTCCTCTT
Source organism: bacterium (assembly GCA_030649055.1). Taxonomy (NCBI): domain Bacteria; species bacterium. The sequence continues at coordinate 10,162 of JAUSGH010000006.1, forward strand.
CGCTAAATATAATTTTTTTGCTTTCTTGCTTTTGTGCTTTTATGCTTTCACTCCGCAAAAGCGCCGCCGCAAACCCGCTCCCGAATGCGTCTCCCGCTCCAGTGCGGTCAACAAGTTTTTGCTCCGCAAAAATACCGGACTTATACAAACTCTTTCCGTCGGAAACCGTTACGCCATGTTGGCCATCGGTCATCACTGCAATACCCGGAACCAGTTCATCTAACTTCCGGAAAATATTTTTCTCATCGTCAAACGCAACGCCGGTCAATGTCGCGGCTTCTTCACGATTCACGACAACCACATCCAGCTTTTCCAAAATCGGCCGCATCGCCGCAATGCCAAGCTTTACATAATACCCCGAGGGATTCATAGCAAGAAAGGCGCCTTGACCATGAAAATGATCAACGAGGCGCTGCATCCGTTCAACCGGTATCGCCCCGGGCGCGATATACACGGCTTTCGCATGCAACTTCGGCAACGCCACGCGGCCCAGATAATCCGCCGCGCCACGATAAACTAAAATCGTCCGCTCGCCGGTTTCCGAAAGCAAAATAGTGGAGTAGGCGGTATGCAGATCTTTAATATACGAGACAATCGGCTTCACGCCTTCTTTTTTTAAATCCGTAAGTACATCTTTGCTCGTTTCATCCTTGCCTAGCGTGATGATTGCCGCAGTAGAAAATCCCTGACGAGCAAATGTTACCGCGCTGTTTGCCGAACCTCCGCCAGTCGTGAACACCGGCTTCCCGATTTCAATTTTTTTCCCCAATGCAAAGCACTCCGCCTCACCCGATGGAAATCCGGTGGCAGAAGTGAAATGCTCATCCTTCACCGCTTTAAACGCCGGGCTTTGCAAAAATACATCGCGCGTCGCCGTGCCGATGGTTATGACGTCAAACATATTTCAAGTATAACAGAAATTTCCGCGCGGGCGGATCATCTCTTTCGCTTTATCGCCCGCTTCGCTGCCGCAACAATGTCCTTCACTCCCATCCCATATTTTTCAATAAGCTCGCTCGGCTGTCCGGATTCGCCAAACACGCCCTGCATACCGATAAACTCCATCGGCGTCGGTAATTTCTTCGCGAGAAGCTCCGCGATGGCGCCGCCAAGTCCGCCCGCAACCTGATGCTCTTCGACAGAGACGACCGCGCCGCATTTTTTCGCCACCTCCAAAACCGTTGCCTCATCTAACGGTTTAACGGTGTGACAATTCACCACCATTACGCCGATTTTTTCTTTTTCCAATTCTTTCGCGGCGAGCAACGCGTTGTAGAGCAACGGACCGCAGCCAACGATGGCAACTTCCGGAGATTTTCCCACCCAGAGCACTTCCGCTTTCCCTGGCGTATAGGGCGAGGCCTCGATCGTAAAAACCGGCGTCTTCTCCCGCGTAAGACGGATATATACCGGGCCCCAGAGTTTCGCCGCGGCCATCGTCGCCTTCTTTGCTTCAACCGCGTCACAAGGGACAAACACCCGCATGTTGGTGAGCACGCGCATCGTAGCGATATCTTCAACCGCCTGGTGCGTCGCGCCGTCCGGCCCCACCGACACTCCGGCGTGCGAACCGACAATCTTCACGTTGGAATCGTTGTAACAAATGGTCGTCCGGATCTGCTCCCAATTCCTACCCGGTGAAAACGCCGCGTATGAAGAAATGAAGGGGATCTTTCCGGAAATTCCAAGCCCCGCGGCAATCGTCGCCAAATTTTGCTCCGCGACGCCAATCTCAAAAAATCGTTCCGGAAATTTTTCCGCGAATTTTTGCGTGCGCGTGGACTCCGTTAAGTCCGCGCAAAGCGCGACCACGTTCTTATCCGCTTCACCGGCCGCCAAAAGACCCTCGCCGTATCCGTCGCGCGTGGGTCGCTGCGCAATCGCCGGATCAAAAAGTTGTTCCGAAAGTTTTGCGCTGATGTTTACCATAAGTAATTTCTCGCAAAGGTAGGAGTTTCCTCCCGTCATTGCGGGAAATCGCGATGCCCGCCCGCCTTTGGAGGGCGCGCCGTCCGAAGCCTCACGCATCGGACGACAGCACATCGCGAAATCCATCAAGACTATTCTTCAGACTCACCCTCCTCGCACTTTCCGCCCGTGCACATCCCGGAACGCTGTCCGTTACCAAGACCCGTTGAAAGCACGCCGAGGATCAACGCATCCCAGAAAAGATGCGCTACCGGAAGTCCCGAGGGGCACTTTCCATCAACGCGCGCCTTAAAGCAGACCATACCGTCCGCTTTTGCCGACGCAACCCACGCGAGGATCAACGCGAACGCCGCCAAACAAAGCGTAAGCTTCGCGAGAATCGGACGCGCGCAGCACAGCCAATGGAATCTTCCACAATGTCCTTCTTTCATAATGATTTGTTAAAACACTTCACTCGACCTTTCATTAGATAATAATAGATTCATTGTACCACAACGCTCACCGCAACACATGCCTATTCGTGCTCGGATTTAATTCTTCCTCCTAGCGTCCGCAACTCTTGAAGCGCCGCCTTCCCTTGTTCCGCTTTTGGCGGAGCGCCGGGAACGTCAGAGATGCCGGGCGGAGTCCCGTGCCACAGATAATTATTCTCCATAAATGCCACGCCCTTGCCGGGCGTTGTATGCGCGACAATCACCGTCGGCTTTTCATAAATCGCCTTCGCCTCCGCAACCGCGTCAACGAACGCGCGGATGTTATGACCGTCCACCTCAAGCACGTGCCAGTTAAATGCCTCATACTTTGCCTTCAACGGTTCCAACGGCATAATCGTTTCCGTTACACCGTCAATCTGGATGTTATTCCGGTCCATTACCACTGTCAGATTGTTCAATTTATTTTTTCCAGCAAACATAATCGCCTCCCAGGTATTCCCCGCATCATGCTCGCCGTCGGAGGTAACGCAGTAAGTACGATACTTTTTACCATCAAGCTTTGCCGCAAGCGCGACGCCGATCGCCTGCGACATGCCGGAGCCCAAGGGACCCGAGGTTGTCTCAACTCCGGGAAGCGCCGCGCGATGCGGATGCCCCTGCAAACGACTGCCGAGCTTGCGAAGCGTTTGCAACTCCTCAATCGGAAAATATCCGGCGTGCGCCATCGCAACGTAACGAATCGGGCAAATATGGCCGTTAGAGAGAATCAGCCGGTCGCGATCGGCCCACAACGGATTCCTCGGATTATGATTCAGAATATGAAAATAAAACGCGGCGAAAATATCCGCCATGCCAAGGGGCCCCGCCGAATGACCCGACTTGGCCGTAAGTAGCATTCCGATGAGGTCCTGCCGCATCACATTGGCAAGCTCCTCCAAATGTTTCAGTTTTTTGTCGTGCAGTTCCATAGGCTCCTCAATAAAGCATTAAAGCAAGAAAGCATTTAAACAAAACTCCCGCTTTGTTGCTTCGCTGCTTTTTTGTTTTCTTACCCCCTTATTCTCTTGCTTTATTGCTTCTTTGCTTACTTGCTTATATGCCTGCTAGTTCCTCGTACGCCAGCTTCGGCAGAGGTGCCTCCCAGACATACGCACCCGATACAATCGCGTCCGCTCCCGCGCCTTTAACGCGAAACGCAGCCTCAGGATTCATTCCGCCGTCTACTTCAATTATAACATTTGGCGCGTGCTGTCTTAAAAACTGAATTTTCGAGAGGGCGGATTCCTGAAATACCTGCCCCGAAGGTCCCGGATCCACGGCAAGCACTTGCGCCAGCGTAAAATCCCGCAAATAGACCAGCGCCAAGTCGGGCGCGGTCAAAGGCCGGAAGGAAAGCCCCGCTTCAGCGCCCGCCTCGGCGCACGAATCCAAAATAAACGCCGGGTCATTCATCACCTCAACATGCACGATGACTCTCCGCTTTCCGCTTGTCGCCTGCCGCAAAGCAGCAAGCCATGCCGGAAGCACCGCCTCAGGCTCTTGCACCATTAAGTGCACTTCGAGATTCAATCGTGTCGTGAGCCCTCCAAGCTCCTCCGGAGTATTCCATGTTTTGTGCGGCGTAAAAATGCCGTCAGAAATATCTAAATGCACGAAAGCCTCGGGCGGCAAAAACGTCTCGGCTTTTTTTATTTTTGCCGCGACTTCCGAAAAACTCGCCTCATTAATAGACGGGATAACTTGCATGATGCAAAAACTACCGGAAATTTTTCTGTTCAATCGCCGCAATCTTTCCGACACGGCGCGCATGCCGCTCTACGCCGGAAAACGGGGTTGAAAGCCAGGCATCAACAATCTGACGCGCCTTTTCCTCTGTGGTGTAATCGGCTGAAAGCGTGAGCACATTCGGATCTTCGTCCGCTCGCGCATCGCGTCCCTGTTTAGGCTCAAAAATAAGCGACGCGCGCACGCCTTTGATTTTATTCGCGGCGATCAAAACACCAACACCGGAGCCGCAAATGAGAATTCCTTTTGCTTCGGAGTCTTTGGAAACCGCCTCGCCAACTTTTTCCGCGAAATCCGGATAGTCGTCGGCCGGGTCGCCAGATCCGCCCATATCAATAACCTCGTTGCCCTCCTTCAACAACTTTGCCCTCAACGATTCTTTTAAATTGTAGCCGCGGTGATCGGCGCCTATAAAAATTTTCATGAAAATTTTTCAATTTCTAATATCTAATTCCGAATTTCTAATAAAATATCTAATGCCTAATTTTTAAAAAATAATTCCTTAATTAGAAATTAGTTATTAGGAATTAGAAATTTATAATAACTCTGCCACTTTCATCACGTGTTTCACCAATGTCGTCACATATCCCCACTCGTTGTCATACCACGCCAGCACTTTCACGAAATCACCGTCAACGACTTTTGTGTATTGCAAATCCACAACGGAAGCGGCGCTGCAACCGATGATGTCCGATGACACAAGCTGGTCTTCGGTCACGTCCAGTATCCCCTTCCACTGCGCGCTTTTTGCCGCTTTGCGGAATATATCGTTTACTTCTTCAACGGAAGTTTTCCGTTTTGCGAGAAAGGTGAAATCTGCGAGCGACCCCGAAGGAATCGGCACACGCAATGCAATACCGTCAAATTTTCCTTCTAAATCTTTTAATACTCGCGTCACGGAAATAGCCGCTCCGGTAGACGACGGCGCGATGTTGATTGCTCCCGCGCGACCGCGGCGAAAATCCTTTCCCCGCGTTGACCCATCAACAAGGTTCTGCGTGGCGGTATACCCGTGCGTCGTCGCCAAAAATGCTTTGAGCACACCCACGCTCTCATGCATCACCGCCGCAACCGGATATGTGGCGCTTGTGGTGCACGAACCGTTAGACGTAACCTTGCACGCCTTAAACTGCTCTTCGTTCATTCCGAGCAAAACGGTCTTCGCGTCGGCTTGCTCTTCATCCTTCGCCGGAGCGCTGATGACCACGCGCTTTGCGCCCGCCACCAAATGCGCGCGGGATTTTTCAAACGATTCAAACACGCCAGTGGATTCCACGGCAACATCAATCTTCATGGCGTTCCACGGCAACCGCGCCGGATCTTTTTCTTGAAACACAATGACGGACTTGCCGTCCACCAGCAACTCCCCCCTTCCATTCGTCACCGGATGAGCAACCTCAATCTTTTTTTCATACGTCCGGTACACCGAATCGTATTTCAGTAAGTACGCGAGATTTTCAATATCGCCCAAATCATTAATGGCGACGACTTCCACTCCGGGTATACCAAAAATCTGCCGGAAAAATAATCTGCCAATGCGGCCAAATCCGTTAATAGCAATACGTGTATGTATCATACATTCATTATACTAGATTCTAGCTTCTAAATACTAGATTCTGACTTGTGAAATCCGTTCAACCGCAGAAAAACAAACAACCCGATAACCATAAACGCCGCGCCGTACATAAACGCGGCATACGCGCCGAACATCGTCCACAGCGTTCCGCCGATGACACCTCCGAGGAGCGCCGAAATACCCGTGGCAGACTGTAAAAATCCTTGCCCCGTCGCAAGCTGCGCGCGAGCAACCATTTTGCTCGTCAGCGCCCGGCCGACGCCGTCAGTCATCGCCGAATATAGTCCGAAAACAATGAAGCCGAGCACAACACCGGAGAGCGTTTGAAAGGTCGCGAGCATAAGATAACTCACGATCGCCGCGCAGAACCCCCCGATAAGCACTTTTTTCTCACCGACGCGATCGGAAATTTTCCCGAACGGAATCGCGAAAACAGTAAATGAAACGGTATAGACAAGATACACAAACGGGATTGAGGCGAATGAAAGCCCGATGTCGCTGGCTTTGAGGAGCATCAGCGCCTCGGGCATCACGCCAAGACCGAACACAAACGTCGCAAAAAGAAAAAGCTTGAACTCACGGGAAAAATTACGGAGAGAGAACGTGAACGGCACCGGCACTTTAGGTACGATCTCTTCTTTTGTCTTCACCTCACGCACAAAGACAAAAGTAAAAACAGCGAATACGCCGAGTCCCGCGGCAATAAGAAACAACCGGCGATAGTCGCCGCCGAGCGCCGGCAACAATATAATCGCGCCTAACGGACCGAGAATCGCGCCGGCGCGATCCATCGCCCGATGATAACCGAATGACTTGCCGAGTTCGTGCGCCTCAACGGACTCCGAGAGCAACGCGTCGCGGGGTGAATCGCGCAGTCCTTTACCAAGCCGGTCAACAACACGCAATGCAAAGACCTGCCAGATATTCCCGACCGATGCAAGAAACGAACGCGCGATAACCGCGAGCGCGTAACCGGAAACCGCGAACCGCTTGCGCGCGCCCACCTTATCCGAAAGCCAACCCGAAAAGATTTTAAATATGCTCGCGAACGCGTCCACAAACCCTTCCATAAAACCCAGAAACACCGGCGGCGCGCCCAACACAACCGTAAGGAACGCGGGCATAACCGAATACACCATCTCGGCCGAGAAATCGTTAAAAAAACTCACGAGACCGAGAAAAAAGACGTTGCGCCGCAACCCAAGAATTCTTTTATCGATAACCATAAACTTACTACTTCATTATTTCCCTACTATACCACGCCCTACCGCGCTACCGATGCCGATACCGTTCGCCGCGGCGCTCCCCGCCGGAATCTCCAACACGGCGTCCGCCGGCTGCGGCGGATAATAAATTGTGCGACCGGGACTGTCATCGGGCGAGGCATTTGCTTCAACTCCGACAACGCTGCCGGCGAAAATCCAAACAATATCAATAGGGAACCGCATATCCTTCATCCAGAAACCAACGCTCGCCGGAGGGTCAAAAAGAAAGAGCATGCCCTTCCCTTCGGGCAACGCCTCGCGCCCCGAAAGTCCCTGCATGCGCGCATAGGCTGTATTTGCCACCTCAACCACAAACTCCGCGCCGCCAATGGTAACACGCTCGCTCGCCTCACGCTCGCGGGATTTCGGTAAAACACTGAAAACAAAAGCTGCTGCTGCAAGCAGGATACCCATCAGTGAAAAAATGGCGAATTGTTTTTTCATATATTAATTTTATTCCCTGAGCTTGTCGAAGGGCTACATAAAGGAATTGCCTTCGATAAACTCAGGCAGTAATTATTTTGTCAGCGATGGTGTCGCAAACCGAACGCCACCACCCCAAACGCCACTCCGACATTCAATGACTCCTTCTTACCATACATGGGAATCTCTATTACCGCATCACAACGCTTCAAGATTGCAGGCGCGACCCCCTTCACCTCATGGCCGACGATAAGGGCGACCTTGCGAAGCGCGTGGCGCGTAGCGCGTAGCGTATAGTACGGTACGGATTTTTTGCTTTGTTCCAACGCGACAATTTTATAGCCGTCGCGCCGAAGAAGCTCGATCACTTTTGCCGTACTTCGCGCGTGCTCCCATGGCACCGTTTTTTCCGCGCCAAGCGCGACTTTCGCAATCTCTGGCCGCGGCCGGTCAAATACATCAAACGGGGTTGGCGTAATGCCGCACAAATATAATTTCTCAATACCCGCCGCATCCGCGGTGCGAAAAATTGAACCGACATTAAACAAACTGCGGATGTTGTAGAGAATGGCGATCATAAGAGTTAGTATTCAGTATTTAGTATCTAGTATTTGGGAACCGAAAGCGAATCAACTCCATTTTCCATTATAAAATACGCATAAAAATAGCGATGCCCCAACCTCGAAAGGCTGGGGCATGCGTCGCGAATCTAGAGCGCCGGAATGGTCTTCACGATCGGCGCCGGATACTTGCGCGTCTGCTTCTTCCGCCACTGCCGCACGCAGCCCGTGGCACCAAGGAACTGCGCAGAGAAGCCCTTGATGTCCAGATGGCACATCGCGATCTCACACCCATCAACAGTGAAGACGTTCACCGTGTCGCCGGGAACGAACACGCGCTCGCACACGGGACACTCCTGGCTTTCCCCGTTGTACATGTCGAAGTCCCGCGGCCGCTCCTCTTCATCGTCCGAGAACACGCCCATCGGAACCTCCTACTTCCGCGGCCGCAGAAGTTCTGCGTCCACAACCTGAACACCTTTTGGGGCTATTGTGCGGCGAAGTCGCAACGTGAGGTGATGTGTCCACGAACCAGCGTCGGTCTCGAATACCTCGATCGTGCGGCTCGGATCAACCTCCAACGAGAACTGTCCTCTCAGCATAAGGAACACGCCGAGCACGGATTCGAGCACGATCCGATCATCCGGAAAATCCCGGAGAAGCTTCCGAAGCTCTTTCTTTGCCGGAGCGTTGCCGCGATTCACCGGCTTGAAGTACCGGCAAAGCGCATGCAGCACGCGCACGTTCTCGTAGTCGGGAGTATTACCCTTATACACTCCCGGCACCGTGACATCTAGCGCGTATCCCACTTCCGTACCCGCAAACGACACCCGAAGCTGACTGCTCGCCATTGCGCACCTCCATCACAAGAATCACTGCAACAAATATAAGATATATAAACGGAAAATGCAACCAAAAAAAGGCGCCGAAGGCGCTACATTATCATAACTTCACCCATCCCCCGCTATGCGTCAATCCATAGAGGAAAGCGTGGAATGTGCGGCACGGGAGTCTGTTTAGAGCAATCTTTCGCGGGTGCCGCGAGGTCGCCCGTCTGATTTTCGGGAGGTCGCTCGAGGCGACCGTCCCGCCAGCAGGCGGGCCGGAAAGCAGACGGAAAAAGCGACCGAAGCAGGTCGCGAAGATGCGCAGAAACATACTCGCGGGCCACGATCAGACTAAGGCGCAACAACAATCTTTTGCATCACCACCGGCGTCGTCGGCCTATCGTTTGAATTGCGCTTCACAGTGCTTATCGCATCCGCGACATCTTGTCCCGCGGTCACGCGGCCGAAAATCGTATAGTTGTGGGGCAACGGATAATCCGCCACCAAAATAAAAAATTGGCTGCCGTTGGTGTTTGGCCCGGCGTTTGCCATTGCGAGCACGCCCTTTTTATATCCCGTTTTATACGACGCCGTCGCCGGATTCAACTCATCCTCAAACTGATAGCCCGGTCCGCCGCCTCCGCAAAAACCCGAGTCCGCGCCACCATTTGTTCCACAATTCGGGTCGCCGCCCTGGATCATGAAATCCGAAATAACGCGGTGAAATGACAAGCCATCATAATAGCCCGCCTTTGCAAGCTTCACAAAATTTTCAACCGTCTTCGGCGCATCCGACGCATAAAGTTCAACCTCGATATTCCCCTGCGATGTTTCAAGTGTGATCATCATATTGGTTGCTACGGGCACGTCGTTGCCACGGGCAAGAAAAAAATATATAAGCATTCCCGCCACAACGACGATGGCGGACAAAATAAAACTTGGCTTCATAGTTTGTGCTCGCGAAGCTCGGCACGCTTACCTAAAAGCGCACGCTGTTCAGCTGAAAGCTCCGCCTTCTCTTTTTCAAGCGAGGCGGCGCGATCTTTCTCCCCGCTTCTCCCGGCCGACACCGCTTCATCGCTTAATTGCGCGATCTTTTCTCCCAGCTCTTTAATTTGCGCCTCGAGGTGCTCGCGCGGCTCACCGGCGCCGATATGCTCTTTCTCCAACATATGTTCTTTCATATTTTAAAGATAAGACGAACCCGTCTATTGCGCAATAGCAACCAATACATCATAATAAATAACATGAACAAGAAACAAAAGATCGCAAAAAAGAAACACCGCAAAACAGCGGGAAAGAAGGTGAGCGGACGGTACCGCTAGCGCGGAGTGAATAGTGAAGAACGAATAGTGAAAAGCGGGGACAGGAAGGATGAGAAAGACCCCGACGACCTACTATGGTCGTCGGGGTCTTTCCGTTTGCGATGCGCTGGATTCCGGATCAATCCTGCCTATCCGGTAGGCAGGTCCGGAATGACAAAGCTTAACGCGATCGCTTATGAGTGCGCGCCGCCCTTATTCAAATACTCGTAAATATCCAGCACCGCTTTAATGGCATCTCCCGCCGCGATATTGTTTTGCTTGTATAACACATCACTCACGTCCCCTGCCGCCCAGATGCCGGAAACGCTCGTCCGCTGGGTCTGCGGCTCAACAACCACTTCATTTATCTTATTCATCGCAACAACTCCTTTCAAAAAGTCACCGTTCGGAATTGAGCCGATTTCCACAAACACACCCTCAACCGCAAGATCCTTCATCTCGCCACTCCCCAGATCGTTGTAGCGCAGCCCCGAAACAAACGCCTCACCGGTAATTTCCTTCACCTCAGTGTTCAACAATATGGAAACCTTCGGATGCTTGACTATTTTTTCTTGCGTCACCGCGTCACCGCGCAACGCAATCCCTCGCTCCAATATATAAATTTTTGAGGCATACGCTAAAAGATCCTGCGCCGCTTCAAGCCCGGCGTTTCCTCCTCCGATAACGGCAACAACCTTGTCTTTAAATATGGGCGCGTCGCACGTAGAACAAAACACCACGCCCTTGCCGTCCAAACGGTCCTCGCCCGGAATGCCCAGCCGCCTCCTACGACTGCCGGTCGTGACAAGCAACGCCTTCGTTTCATATGTTTTTCCGCTCTCGGTCTTAACCGAAAAGTTCGCGCCCGTCTTTTCCACTGCCACGACTTTATCGTCATCAACAATTTCAATGTCTTCCTGCGCGCGCAAGTGTCCTTCAAGCATTTGCGCCAAATCATAACCGGACACCTCGACAGTCCCGATCCAATTCTGAATCCCCGCGGACGGCAAAGACTGCCCACCAAAGGAGTCGGTGATAAACAACGTTTTTATTTTTTTCCGCGCGGCGTATACTCCCGCCGAAACTCCGGCAGGCCCGCCGCCGGCGATGATTAGATCGTACATAAAAGTTGTGAGCGTTTAGGGTATAGCGTTTGGCGTTTAGTTAGAAAAGTTTGGCGTCCCTCATCTCATCCGCCTAAACGCTTTACGCTAACCGCTATACCCTCCTATTTAATTCCCAACGCCTTAGCGAGCTCCGAACGATTAAACCCTACGAATATCTCCCCCTCAACGTCAATCACCGGCACACCCAGCTGATGCGACTTTTCCACCATCTCCTTCCGCGCGTCCATATCCGCGGAGACATCAACCTCGTCATATTTGACCCCACTCTTCTGAAAGAAGTCCTTCGCCATCTTGCAGTACGTACACGTCGGCGTGCTGTAAATTTTTACGGATTTTGCCATAAGTGTTTATTGAATAATAAATGTTTTGCGACCGTTTTTCCATTATATACCCATGAAAACTTAACTGCAATAAAAAAGGTTTTGTTTATATCGCGAATAAGATAGAATCAAGAAAGGCGAGAGCCCGCAATTCGCATTATTACCGAGCCAAATTCGCATTATTCGCGATTACTCCATGTACAGCACCAGATATATCAAACAGGCCTTATTGCTTACAGGGGATATCATCATCCTTTATTTTTCGTTAGCCGTAACACTCCTCCTCCGTTATGGCGCCTATACGCCGCGCGAACTGCGCATATATCAGGCGCATCTCTTCTCATTTTCCGCCATCTTCGCCTTGTGGATTTTTATTTTTTACGTCGCCGGACTCTATGATCTCCGCACACTCAAAAACGATCTTCGCTTCGCGAAAAATGCCGCGGGCGCGCTTGTCATCGCCGCGCTCATCGCCATCTTTTACTTCTATTTTATTCCCGCGCTCATTACGCCAAAAACCAACCTCATTATCCATCTGGGAATATTCGCGGCCGTCGGTGGCGCGTGGCGCGTAAGCTACAACAAGCTCTTGGGGCTCGGCGGCTCAAAAGAACGCCTACTACTGGTGGGCGCCGGTCCGGTGACCGAAGAACTCATCACCCACATTGAACAAAATCCGCAACTCGGCTACAAAATCTCCTATCATATGAAGGGCGGATTAAACGATCCGGAATTCAAACATTTGGCGCAAATTTTCATTGATAACAAAATTTCCACCGTTGTTATCCCGAGCCATATCAAAAAAAATCTGCACTCCGCGCGCGTCATCTACCATCAATTGGCACTCGGTATTTCCGTGATTGACGTCGCGACACTCTATGAGCGCGTATTTGAAAAGGTTCCGCTCGCGGAGACCGAAGAAGTGTGGCTGCTGGATAACATCGCCGAATACAAGCGCGCCTACGACTCCTTCGTAGCTCCCTTGGAGCGCGCCGGGGCGATGATGCTTTTTATATTGCTTCTGCCGCTCACGGCACTCATCGGCAGTCTCATCATTCTCACCTCGGGATTTCCCGTGCTCCACCGCCAAACACGCGTGGGAAAATACGGGGTTGCGTTTACGCTCTACAAATTTCGTAGCATGCGCGTGGGCGCGGAGACCCACGGAGCAGAATGGGCAAAAGAACACGACCCTCGCGCGACCTTCATCGGCGCGGCGCTCCGCTACACTCACCTGGACGAACTTCCCCAACTTTGGAATATCATCATTGGAGACGTTTCGTTCGTAGGCCCGCGACCCGAACGTCCGGAGTTTGTGGATCAGCTCAAAAAAGAAATTCCGTTCTATGAGCTTCGCCAGCTCGTGAATCCCGGCGTCACCGGCTGGGCGCAGATCAATTATCGCTACGGCGCGTCAGCGCGAGACGCGTACGAGAAACTGCAATATGACCTCTACTATATGAAAAATCGTTCATTTTTCCTTGACGTCACCATCATCCTCAAAACGCTCAAATTACTGCTCGTGAAAATTACGTAGATAACCCCCGTACACCTGTCATCCTCGCGAAAGCGAGGATCCAGAAATTTTCTACACGCTGGATTCCCGCATACGCCTGGAATGACAAACAAATACGATGCTAAAAAAAATAACATCCTTTCTTTTTCATAACACCGGCACCACCCAGACCGTCGCCAAAAATACGTTCTGGCTTTTTTTCGGGCAATTCGTCAGCCGCGCGCTCCGCGCCGCAATCGTTATTTATGCCGCGAGAGTACTCGGCGCCGAACACTGGGGCGCGTTTTCGTATGCCTTGGGCGTCGCGGCATTCCTCACTATTTTCTCGGATATCGGCATTAACGCGCTTATCACAAAGGAAGCAAGCCGCAACCCGGAGCTCAAAAATCAATATCTCGCAACCGCGTTCTGGGTAAAACTCGCACTTCTTGTCGCGTGCATCGCCGTCGTCATCACCGCGTTCCCCTATTTGACCAACATCCCCGAAGCGGCGGTGCTCATGCCAATCTTGCTTTTAGTTTTCGCGTTTGACACGCTCCGCGACCTCGGTTCGGCGCTCTGCCGCGCCCTGGAAAAAATGGAGGTGGAGGCGGGACTCGTTATTTTCACCAACGCCATGATTGTCGGGTTAGGGTTCGTATTTCTCATCACCTATCAGACAACGACCGCGCTTGCGTGGGCCTACGCCATCGGAAGCGGCGTCGGCTTTGTCGCAACCGGCGTTGCGCTCCGCGGTCATTACAGCAACATCCTCAAAAACTTTTCTCTTCATTTAATTATCCCAATTTTAACCACTGCGTGGCCGTTTGGCCTTATGGGGCTTATGGGCGCCATCATGCTCAACACCGACATCATTATGCTGGGGTGGCTGCGTCCTGCCTCCGAAGTGGGATATTATTCCGTCGCGCAAAAACTCATTCTCCTTTCCTACGTGTTTCCCCAGCTCATCGCGACAAGCATCTTCCCGCCGCTCTCCCGCGCGGTTATCGCTGACGGCGCTCTGGCAAAAAACTTGCTTGAAAAATCCGTCGCATTTGTCGTGCTAATCGCCGCTCCCATCACCATCATCGGATTCTTGCTCGCAACCCCAATCATCACGATCGTGTTCGGCGCCGCATACGGCCCGGCGATCCCCGCCTTCCGACTGCTTATGCTCACCGTTCTCATTGTCTATCCCTCAACACTCCTCGGCAACGCAATTTTTGCCTACGACAAACAGCGGAGTTTTTTAACCTTTGTGCTTGTCGCAATTTTTGGAAACGCCATATTTAATCTGCTACTTATCCCCTCCTACGGAATCCTTGGCGCCGCAGCCGCAACCGTCGCGACGCAACTCATCACCAATGCGCTCATCTGGAGAAAAATGAAGCGCGTGAACGGGCTACGCATTATGCCCTCAATTCGCTTTTACTTACGGCAGTTGACGCTTCATCATAAAGACATATAATAAAGCCAGCAAACCGCAGAAACGGCAGTTAAGTGGAGGCAGCCATGATTGAGAGCAATCGCTACGTGGACCATGTCCTTGTGCGCATTGGGAGCGCGCCGGCATCTCACTACAAGGGATCACTTGGCATTCTGCTCGGACTTGCCGACTTCGGCAAGCCGCGCGTACAGCCCCCGGACCGGGAGATACTGGCAACCATCGACGTCCGATGTCCCGACGGAGTTCCGTTGGAGCCGCTTATCCTGCACCGGAAGGGCGACAACTTCTCGATTCTGCCGAAAAGCATCGTCGCTGTGTACGCGTCGGTGAACGGCGAGGGCAACGAAATTGAGATGTACGAGCCGTGCATCTCGGACATTTTCGGTCACCTCGCGGTATTCGCGCGCACCATGCACGACGTTGACCTGAAGCTCCGGTTCGGAGGGAACCCTCCGCTCACATTCGCGTTCTGTCGTCGCGGAAACTATGTCATGCTCAACGCAGAGGCAGCCAAGCCGCATATCATCGCGTGACGCACGAAGCCCCGATCTTTTAAGAAGGATCGGGGCTTCAGCATTTCAATCACTCACCGAATAACAAAGCGGAGAAGGGCGCGTCCGCCGCTACCATTCCCTAATCGCTTTCTCCCATCGCGGAAGCGTCCCACAATCAAACCAACGCCCATTCTTGATTTTATACCCCGCCAATTTCCCCGCAGCCGCAAGCCGCGGAAACACATCTTTCTCAATCATCAAGAATCCTTTCTTAAAATCAGCGTATTGAAACACTTCCGGATCAAGAATATAAATGCCTGATGAAACATAAGACGACGGGGGGTTCGCCGGCTTTTCTAAAAACTCCGTAATGCGCGTGTCGCTCATCACCGGAACGCCGTATTGTGACGGATTCGGGACCTTAACAAGCGCGATAGTCGCAACCGGATGCGCGGGGTTTTCACGGTGCGCACGGATAAAATCCGTGAGATCAAAATCTTTGAGCTCGTCGCCGTTTGAAAGGATAAACGGGGCATTCAGCTTGGGTTTCAAATATTTCATTCCGCCAAAGGTGCCGAGCGGTTTCGGTTCGGCAAAAATATTCAGCCGCTTCGGCAACTCTTTCCGGTAACGCTTTTTCCACCACTCGTAATCCTCCGCGTGGTCTTTATGAATAACAACGGTCGTGTCCGTTACGCCGTGTTTCGCAAAAAACTCAATCAAATAATTCAAAATCGGCTTCCGGCGCACCGTCAAAAGCGGCTTCGGGATTTCCAGCGTGACCGGAAGCAACCGCGTCCCCGACCCTCCGGCAAGAATGATGGCTTTCATGCGTGCTTTTTTGCTTTATTGCTTCGTTGCTTTTTTATAATCTCATAAATCTCATTGTCATGCCGGCTCACTTCATCAATCGTTAGCCCCTGTGCACGCAGGAGTCGTTCATTAAAATCCCAGTCGGCTTTGAGCAATGCATACACATCAGCAAGTCCCGCGTCTTTCGCGAACATCATCAACGCAGAAGTGTCCTTCGGGAAGCAATAGCCGCCAAAACCGCGGTACGCGTTGTAGTCCACGTCCAAGTGAGATTTCCCAATGCGCGCGTCCGCCCCCATGCCGGCACGCACATGGTTATAGTCAGCGCCGACCTTCTCCGCGATTTTTGCGAGCGCGTTCGCGAATACCACTTTGCGCGAAAGATACACATTCCCCGCGTACTTAATAAGCTCCGCCTCAAGCGCCGTGATGTACGAGTTTTTTGACGGCGACTGAAACGGGGCTTCCGGAAGAAGCTTCAGCACCTCAAGCGCTTCGTTTTCGTGCCCCTTGGTAAACCCAACAATCTGCCGGTCGGGATTGATAGTGTCACTCCACGCATTTTTTTCCGTCAAAAACTCCGGACTAAAAAGCATTTTAAGCTTCGGGAATTTTCGCTGCATGGCATCGGTCGTACCCGGCGAAACGGTTGATTTAATAACCGCGATTTTCCCGTCGCGAAGCGTACCCAACGCCACTTCGACAATCGAGGTATCGCACACGCCAGTTTTTTTATCACGCGGCGTCGGAACCGCGACAAAAATAACGTCGGCGCCGTTCACGTCATCGCTATAACCTTTTTTCGCGTCCGCGTCATAAAGCAACACATCCCTCCCACGGCGGTATTTTTTCACTTCCAAAAAATAGCGCGCAAGGGCGCCGCCGACCATCCCGACCCCGATAATTCCGACAACTTTTTTCCCCATAGTCATATATTATAGAACTTACGCAATCGGTGTCATTCCCGTGAAAACGAGAATCCAGAGCCTTAAAAAATGGCTACAAACTGGATTCCCGCCTACGTCTGCCTGTGCGTGTCCGCACGCAGACAGGCGGGAATGACAGAAAAGTGAGAAATGCGTAGGTCCTATAGGAATATCTTTATGGCCTCGCCTCACACCTCAAACCCCCGCATCCCGCCACAGAACCTCGACGCCGAAAAGGCGCTTCTTGGTTCTGTTATGCTCCGCCCCGATGGACTCTCCGACATACAGGACGTCATCGTCGAAGCGGCTTTCTATTCCGGCAGGCATCGCCTTATCTGGAAAACTATGGTTGAACTGGCCGGAAAGCACATTCCGATCGACCTTCTTTCACTCTCGTCGCGCCTCACTGAAAAAAGCGAGATTGAAGCGGTCGGCGGGGCGTCATACCTTGCCGAGCTCACCGCGAGCGTTCCGTCGTCTACAAACCTCAAACACTACGCCGAAATCATTCAGAAGAAACATCTTATGCGTAACCTCATCGAGGCTTCCGAATACCTCGGCGAGCTTGGTTATGCCGACGCGGAAGACCTCGAGAATCTTATGGAACGCGCGGAGAAACGCATCTTCGAAATTACCCAGCGCTCCGGAGTACACAAATTCATCGAGCTCAAAGATACGCTCACCGAAGCGTGGGAGAGGCTTGACCGCCTTCACAAGTCGGGCGATGAACTTCGCGGCATCCCCACCGGCTTTAAGGACCTTGATAGCAAGCTCGCCGGATTTCAAAAATCCGACCTCATTATTCTCGCGGCACGGCC
>JAUSGH010000007.1 GCA_030649055.1 bacterium
GCAACATCGCTACTCACGAGAAATGACAACGCAAACTGTTTTCCTTTATAAAAGACTATGTATATCCGTTTTTCAATTTTCATTTGTTAATAGTTAAAAGTTAATGGTGAAGAGTTATTTCCGTTTCCCATAATTTCCCACTAGAGCTACATTCTATTCCACTTGATTCCACAAAGCCACAACATAAGCTGTGGATAAGCTGTGCACAACAAAAAAGCGCCACAGTGGTGCAGCGCGTGATTCGAGTGCCTTCTTAATTCAAATTTTATACTTCATAGGACCTACGCAATCGGTGTCATTCCCGTGAAAACGGGAATCCAGAGCTGTAAAAAACGGGTGGCACTGCTGGATTCCCGCCTCCGCGGGAATGACAGAAAGGCGTGAAGTGCGTAAGTCCTATATTAGAAAAAACAACGCCGCTTGTACATACCATGCGTAATATAACACGGAAAAACTCCGGCGGTTTCAAAAACATAAACTCGCCGTCTCAAGCGGCGAGTTTATGTTTTTCACGTAAGTAGCGCTATGGCTTCTTTGCCTGCATTGCTTGAATCTGTTTCATAATCGCATCGATTTGCGCCTTTGCCGCATCAATCTTTGCCTGATTCGGATTCGCCGCGGGCACAGGTGCCGGAGCTGGCACTGAAGCTGCTTTCCTTGCCGCAACCTGCGCCACCAACGCCTCAATCTGCGATTTCAACGCATTAAGTTGCGCAGGAGTCGCCTTTGCCGGAGCCGGAGCTGGAACAGCTGGAGTCGCCGGAACCGCTGAGGTTGCCGGGACTTTCACTGCGCCATAGACCTCCTGCAACTTCACGCGCGTCGCCGGACCTACCCGCCCAACTTGGGGCAATCCGTATTTCTTCTGGAATTCCTTCACTGCTTTTTCTGTAGCAGGACCGAAGAATCCAACCGGATTAACACCAAGCAACTGCTGTAACCGCCTCACATCCTCACTTTCCGCGCCGCGGACCAAGTCCTTATTGAAGACCGGGGAAGCCACCTGCGCCACTGCTGATGGTTGAGCCTTTGCCGCTACAATCTTCGCCGCAAGCTCGGCAAGCTTTACTTTGATTGCAGCAATTGTTGCTTCCCTTGTCGTGGGAACCGCTGGCGCCGCAGAAACTGTCGGGGCGGTAGTCGGGCTTCCGCTACTGCTGCCGCCTCCACCACTCCCACCCCCGCCGCCTCCACCACCCCCGCCACCTCCTTCGCCACTAGAGCACAAACCGGTTGTAGACGGCGTCACTGTAATGGCAAGAGTCGCAATGTTACTTTCGGGAACCTCAATGGTTACAGTTGACTCCGACGCCGTACACGTATTCGACGTCTTATACTGACTCGGCGAAACCGTGAACGCACGCCGATCGGAAGATGTCACCTGTAAGAAGAGTCCACCCGTTGTCGTCACCACAAAGTCGCCGGTATTGACCTCGATTTGGTCCATAAACGACTGACGACCGGAGACAACGAGCGTGTAGCCACTGACGGAGAGTTCCGCGCTACTCGGCAGAAGATTCACGTCAAGTGAGGCACCGAAGGCAAAAAGCGGAGCGGCAAGGAGCGAAATAACAACTGAAAGATATTTTTTCATTGTGTTAGTCGTCCAATATTAATCCGCTAATTACTTGACGCCGAAGAAGTTAAAGGAAACGTTTCCGGTCTGCGTCACCGCCGTAGGATAGCCAAGGTTCGCGATGAGCAATCCAATGGTGTCTGCCGCTGTTGATGACGCCTGAGTAACAACGAAATTCACTGGGAGCGAACCCGTTGCCGACACAAACACACGGTAGCTCGTCAAGATTCCCGTAGCACTGCTACAAAGCACGCCGACGGTCGTTGAAGCGGGGATGCCTGAGTTCGGAATGTTGCAGAAACCCGTCACAATACCCGAAATGGTTGAACCGCCGCCGACAAGCAAGTTTGTGGTGCTTGCGGTGCCAACAACCGTCACGTTGCCCTCCGTATTGATGTTACCCGTTAATCCCGTCACTGTTGCCATGCCGCCAACCGTAAGCGCGCTGGCTTGAGTGAGCGAGACACCGGTGGTGGATGCGTAGACAAGAGACGTAAGACCGGTAGCAGTCAGCGTTCCCTGTGTCGCAATGTTACCCGTTGATCCTGTCACAGTGGCCATTCCGCCGATCATCAAAGTTCCGGCGTAAGCAAGCGACTGGCTCGTTGACGATGCGTAAACCATCGTCGTGAGACCGGTGACCGAGAGCGTGCTGCTCAACGTTGCGGCGCCTGTAACCGTAAGCGAACCGCCCGTAGTAATGTCCGTGCTGATAGTCGTCGCGCCAAACACTGCGCCGACGGTTAGCATCACCGACAGACCAACTGATGTCGCGATCGCAGCAATCTGCTGCTTGCGACTTATAACTCTACTCTTCTCCATAGAGATTTTTTTAATTAATTTTAATTTATAAAGCGACCTAATGTTGAACTCACCTCAAAAGTACCTCCCTCGACCAGAACCTATCTCAAAAATATCTCCAGTCGCGATACGAGCAAATCGCGACGAACGCGGCTTGGAGATATTTTGAGATAGGTTCTAAATACTTCTGAGATGGATTCTTTGCATGCGCAGAATACGCACGCAATTCTCCTTATTTTTTTAGTATAGCAGACCAAATCACGGAGCAACTGTGGATAACTATAAAAGGTTTCGTAATCAAAAATCAGCCCCACAATGCGGGGCTGATTTTTGATTCTTGCTTCTCTGCTTTCTTGCTTTTATGCTTCGTTTATTCTAAAACTCCACCGCCTCCCCTCTCCGAAGTTTTGCGATGATGTCATTCCCCGCTTGCGCGAAGTCCGGCTGCTTTGCGATGATCGTTTCAAGTTCACGAATCGCGTCAGCATTCCGCCCAAGCGTATGATACGTTGACGCGAGCTGAAGCCGATGACCAATATCGTCCGGGTTAACAATGATAAATGCTTTAAGCGTACCGGCGATGCGCGCCTGATTACCGGTTACTCTATACACTCGAAGCAGAAGTTCATCGGCAACATCAACTGTTCCAAGATGTTCCTTGAGCAACGCATCAACAATGTCCTGATCGCCGTTTAATATATGCACCGCGGCAAGATTCATTCCGACCGCGCCGAAGTTTTTCGTTTTCTGATAAATAAACTCCATCGTCTCAACGGCTTTTGCTGTATTTCCCATCTGCAAATACGCGTCCGCGAGCTCAAAATACACCTGATGCTTCATCGGGGCGAGCTTCAACGCGGCGTCAAACGCCTCTAACGCCTTGTCATACATGCCGACTTTGGAAAGAATAATCGCGAGGAAAAGCCGCGATCGTGGATCTGACGGATTCTCTGTCACCACTCGATCGGCGAGCTCAATCGCCTGCCGCAACATTTGCGAACGAAACTCCGGAGTGAGGGAAGGTGCTACGCCTGCCGCGAGTGCAAAACGCGAATATTGCTCGGCAATTTCCATCCTCCCCAACGCCGCATCATAGGAAAGCGCGTTATTATATTCATCATACGCGCCCTGGATGTCTTGCGCGCTCTGCAGCTTCAATGCATTAAGGAGGTGCAAATTCACAAGTAGCGGCCGGATGTTTAACGCGTACAGCGTAAGCGTGAATCCCACGACAAGAATCGCGGAAACCATTCCAATGGCTTCAATACTCGCGCTTGCTCGTTGCGCCACTAAAGGAGCGCCAGCCGTTCGCCGCTCGTCAAAACTTTCAGCATGCGCGAATGCTGTGCTTTGGATAAACGCGAGTAAAGCGAAAAACACGGTGTAGGTCGCGATATTGTCAAACACAAAAAAGTTCTGCAGGACGTACGCGAAAAGAAGCCCAGAAATCACAATGCCTGCATGAAGTTCTCGCGATGCTTCATATTCTATCGCGGTTGTATGCTGCTTGTCCGCCGCTTCACGCGCAAGCGCGAAGTTTTTCCATAACATCCCGACGCCGGTCACGAACATCGCGAAATACGAGATAAGTCCAAGAATACCCGCGTTGATCAGCCAATCAAAAACAATATTGTGCGAGCGGTCAAACCACGGCTCCTGCTGCCAAAGTTCCGTCTTATAGTATTTTGAGAATACAACGAGATAATTTTCCGGCCCCCAGCCCAACAATGGATGTTCCTTAAAACCTTCCCAGCTCATGTTCCAAATAGTGAAACGCGACGTAATCGTCCGCTCCCTGAAGGACATTGACGTGAGGCGTATCAACACGTCGCTTCCGCGCACGAAAGATGTATTCCTCGCCATCCAAAGTCCCGCGGGAACGATGATGAGCAACGCGAGAGCGGAAAAAATAGCGCGCCTCATGCGTTTTGAAACGGTGATATCCGTTCGCATAAAGATAAGGAAAAGTCCGCCAGCGAAAATGCTACCGAGAAGCAAAGCAAGTGTCGGGCCACGGCTTGCGGTAAAGTAGATGATGAGCAACGTGAAAAACGTCGCGGCAAGCAGGTAGTATCTCGTCCATTTGTTACGCGCGTATATCCAAAGCAACAGCGCGAACGCGACAACAAACATCAAATATGCGGCAAGATATGTCGGATTACCGATGGTTCCGTCGGTGCGGAATCCGCCCTGCGGAGAAATCAAATATCCGAGTTTTTGGAATAACGCGTACACGCCCTGCAGAAGTCCGGCAACAAGCGAACAGTGCAAGAACACCATCCAATCTTTGCGCCGGAGTATATGCGAAAGCACAACGAAATACATTGCGAGATGAAGATAAGCAATCGCTCCTTCCATGCGCTCAAAGTTAGACCAAAAACTCCGCGTTGGGTTCTCGCCGAACACGGTCGCGAGAAGCACAACAACGACCCAGAGAAGCACGCTCCACATAAGTGGCGTCATGCGCGGCCGGTATTTCGGATTAAATATCGCGAGCCAAATCCACGCAAAAAATGCAACTTCCACGAGCGCGCGGAATACAAACGCTTTTCCCGTGATGTACGGGAAAAACATATTTTGGGCGATGAGGAGCGGAACAAAGGGAACGACGAATAAGGCTATCTTCGTAATCCAGAGCAAAACACGTTCAGTGGTTGATTGCATAATATTCAAAGACATAGGACTTATAGGTCCTATAAGACTTATAAGTCCTATGTGTTCTATTTGTCAATAACTTCCGGTCCGTCGTACTCAACTTCATCATCGGTGAGCCGCCGGTACGGCTTCTCCCGCTCCAACTCCTCACCGACATGCGCGATGAGTCCCGGAAGGCGGGCAAGCACAAACACGCCGTTCCCCATGCGCGCCTGAATACCGAGCTCGGAAAGCAATACGGCAAACGCACCGTCAATGTTTAACGGAAGCAACTTGCCGGACTTCTTATTGAGCTCTTGGCCAAGCTCACCTGCCAGCGCCGCATATTTTCCCAAAAGCCCCAATGCTTTAGCGCGCTCAAATAATGCAGTAGTACGGGGGTCCGCGTCTTTATACACCTTATGCCCATAACCCGGCAATCGCTCGCCCTTAGCGGATAATTCGGCAACGATGGTTGCCGCATTCTTTCCGGATTGCAACAATTCGGCAAGCGCTTCAATAGCTCCGCCGTGATGTTTTCCAATCGTGAGAATCCCAGCCGCGAGCGCGGCGGTAAACGAAGCACCGGTGGATGCGGTGGTGCGCGCAACAAACGTTGAGGGCGCCTCAACGCCGTGCTCAGAGGCGGCAACAAGCATCGCGCCCAAAAGTTCCGCCTGTGGTTTCTCCGGCATTTTCCCCGTAAGCAACAAAAATATAATTTCCGGAAACGTCTTTGTGGCAATAAGCTCCGTCAGCTTGTAGCCGCGGATGTAGAGCTCGCCGTTCTTGTGAACGCTGATTGAAGTTTTCCATTTCATGGCATTTATTCAAGTATAGAGTATTGAGTATTAAGAAGACAGTATACACGCAGGGACTAACTGTTATCGCGAGAACTTTTGACTAACCCAGTGATGAGTTTGTGGACGATAACGGTTTGCTGAGCAATGCTGCTAAAATCAAATTTGGAAATATATCCGACGTCGCGCGCTACAAGAAGCTGATTCTGAACTTCAGTGAGAGAACCTTGCGCCATGTCATAAAAACGGTTCTTTTCTATTCGACTCCGCCGAGAAAAACCCTCCGCGATGTTTGACGAAACCGAAACTGCTGCGCGCCGTAGCTGATTACTCAAACCAAAAAGTTCTTCCTTCGGAAAACTTTTCGTAAGACGGTAGACGATTACTACAAGCTCATGGGCCTTACGCCACGCCACCAAATCGGTGAATGACTGAATTTTCTCTTGAGATTTTTGCGATTCCATACTGTCTTCTCAATACTATATACTCAATACCTTCTTAATGAGTCCCGGCACCTCATCCAAAATATCCGCCACCATGACTCCCGCCGCACGAAGCGCCTTTACTTTTGACGCGTAACTCCCGCGGCCTTTGGAAACAATCGCGCCCGCGTGGCCGAGCACGGTTCCTTGCGGCAGGGTTTCCGTAAACTTTCCGGCGACAAGCGCGACAACAGGCTTCGTAAACTTTTTTTTGCGAATGAATTCGGCCGCAAGTTCTTCATAAGTTCCGCCAACCTCGCCGAAAAGCACCACCGCTTTGGTCTCCGGATCTTTTTCAAAAAGCTCCAACAGGTCGGCAAAGTCCGAACCGATAATCGCATCTCCTCCGATTCCGATGACAGTGCTTTGTCCTAATTTTTCGCGCGAAAGCGTTGAAGAAATCTCCGCCGTCATTCCCCCGCTTTTTGAAATAACGCCGATATGGCCGGGCGTGAATACGTTTTTAATTTCGCCGCTTCCGATGCTTCCAATTTTCCCGAGTCCGGGTGAAATAATGCCGACCGACGACGGGCCGACGACGCGCACGCCGACACGACGCGCCGCCGCAACAATGTATGCCGCATCTTGTGCCGTCACATGCTCGGTCAGAATATCAATAAGCGGAATACCCGCGTCAATGGCTTCCAACGCGGCGTCTTTTACAAACGCAGCCGGCACCGTGATGAGCGAGGTGTTGATTTCGGGATGTTGTTGAAGCGCCTCAAACACGGCGTTATACACCGGAATTCCCTCCACGCTTTGCCCGCCCTTGCCCGGCGTTACTCCGGCAACAACCGCCGTGCCATAAGCCAGCATCTCCTTGCACGCGCGCGAACCCTCGTTGCCGGTTATTCCTTGTACAAGCACACTCGTTTTTTTATCAATAAGTATTGCCATAGTTATTTTTTTCATTGTCATCCTGAGTTCGCCAGCAGGCCGGTTGATTGATTATAAATAATATATCCGAAGAGGTGCCCGCGGCCGACGAAGGATCTCTCGGAGATTCTTCGGCTCATCGCCTCAGAATGACACTGTAGTCTTACTTTATTGTTTCGATGCTTTATTGCTTCGATACGCCAATGCTACGACGCGCTTCGCGCTCTCCGCCATTGATGTTTTTCCGTCAAACACAGTGAACCGATATCCTTCTTTTTTTGCGACTTCTCGCAACATCCGGAACGCTTGCTGCCCCCGCGGACCGTCACGACGGATAACAATCGGAAATGTCGGCTTCGGTTTCACTTCGCGCAGCCCCTCAATAAACCCAACCATGGTTTCGTAAATATCGGTGAAATTCGCCGTACCGCCGATGACCCACAGCCCCTTCAAGCCGTGGCGCGCGAGCACACGCTTTGTTAAATCACGCACCACTTCCTTCGGCGGATTTCCGGAATATTCGGTATAGTTCGCCGGCCATCCGTTATATTTCAAGAGCGCGTCAATGTTTAAAAGCGACGCTCCGCCTCCCGAAGCCAAAATCGCGATGTCCCCATCCATATCAATAAACCTGCGTTCACCGGGTTTTATTTTTTCGTCATCCAAAACAACCTTCGCGTCCGCCGCAACAAACTTTCCGTCTGGGGTCTTCATCAGCGGATTAATTTCGGCAAGCAAGGCATATTCGCCGAAGAAACAATTCCATAAACTTTTGACAATCGGCACGAGGCCGCCGACATCGGCAAACGGGATGCCGGCGCGGAGCAACGCGCTACGGATAAAAAATGGGTGCAATCCTCCGATGACGTCAACCGGAAACACCTCCGCTTTCTTTGTGCCTGTGCCGCCGGAAACGGTTGCGGCCAAAACCGGCGCGCGATGATCTGTGGAGTAACTGAAACTTATATAATATTCCGCCACTGCCGCAATTTTTTGCTCAACCAACACTTTTTTCACGCGCTCACCGCGCAGCGTTTTGGAGAGTAAATCGGCGACTGCCGTTTTTGCCGCGCGCTCATCATCGGCAAAAAGAATTCCGCCACTGCGCGCGCGATCGCCAAAAGTAACCTGCGCCTTCACCGCGTATGGGCCGGAAAACTTCGGCCCGACACCAGGACGGGAAACAAGCATGCCCTCCGGCACCAAAATTCCATACTTTTTGAATAACTTTTTTCCTTCGTGTTCGAATAAATTCATAAGGTATTCCTTCGATTTCACTCAGGAAATATTATTCGCTGAGTTTGTCGAAGCGATACATGCACGTTTTACACAATCGTCCGCATAATCATGCGTAGCGTGTGATACGGACCGGTCGCGAACCGCCGGCCGATAAAAATGATTCCGGCAATGTATGCAAGCGCCGGAACGCCAAGCAACGCAATGAAGAGCGGCGCGCTCAACTTCGCGCCATACATATATAACGGCGCGGCAGCGAGCATAGTCATCAGTGTTGCGCCGAAGATGACCGCGATCGGAATCTTCACGTCGGCAAACCGCAGCCCTAAATAGCGGAAAGACCAGTAACTCGCGATAAGCGCCAAGGCGAAACCGTTGATAAGCATAGCAACCGCCGCTCCGTAAATACTGAAGTACCGCGTGAGCACCAAAAGCAGCGGCGCGGAAATGAAAAATTGCGCGACCGACATTTTGAACCGCACATCAGGAAATCCCGCGCCGTCAAGCAATGGATACGTAATCACCGCGAATCCTTCAAACGTGAGCGCAACAACGAGCACCTTCATCGCCGCAACCATACCCAGCCACTTCGCTCCCAAAAGAATCTGCGCGAGCGGTTCACCAAAAAGTAAAATAATCACGAGAAACGGAATCATCGTGAGGAGCGCGATATCAAAACTCCGCAAAAATCCTTCGCGCAGTTTTTGCATGTCCCCTTGAATGCGCGCGTATGCCGGAAATCCGACTTTCGTCACGATCGTAAAAAGCGCCGAGGACGGCAATGAAGCGATGCTGTTCGCGCGAGAATACAATCCCAAATTCGCCGGACCGGAAAAACGGCCGACAATAGACGATTCAACAAGATAATTGATTTGCCCCAAGGCATTTTGCGCCATGACCCACCCGCCGTACGAACTCAAGTCCCGCAAGCGCCCGAATTGGAAAGAAAACTTTGGCCGGTGCGGATGCCCCGCGTATTGCACTACAACCCCCGCAATGTACTGCGCGACGTAACCAAAAAAAAGCGCGGCGGCAGTTGGATGCAGAAACGCGAAAGGTATCGCCGTCGCCGTAAACGCAAGCTGACCGGCAATGTCGCGCATAAACAGCGTCCGGAAATTCATCTCCTTAAAAAAGAACATGTTGCCGAGGTTGCTCAAGGACTGGATGACCGTAAGAATTCCGCCGTAACGCAACAGCGCAAGCGCGGTCGGATCAGTGATGTGAAAAAATATCGCGACAAACGGAGCGGCGAGATAAATAAGGACGGCGATGCCGATAGCTCTCAAAAAATTAAACGTCCAGTACACGTCAAGATAGGCACGAATATCTCCCTGCCGCTGGATGATCGCGTTTTCAAACCCCGGCATTGAAGCGGTGTTCAAAATGCCGACGAACATCAGAATGATGGTGATGATACCGTAGTCATCGGGCGCAAGCGTCCGCGCCAAAACAAAAAAAGTCCCGAAGCCGACGATCTTCTGGGCAACGAGTCCCAACCCCGACCACTTCCCTCCTTGTATTGCTTTATGAAGCGTCCCTTCGGTTGATTCCATTGAGATAGATATCAATATAACCGATTTTTCACTCTAATGGTAACCATCCGGCCGTTTGACTAAAAAACTAAAAAGATTTAGTATATCGCTAGTACCGAAACAGATTTGCTAGAACCTTTTGAAAGGGTAGGCCTATGTCTTGGCAGGTACCGGTGGTGCTGCGGCTCGTGGTCGCATACGTCATCGCGCAGCCGCTCATCAAGAAACTCACAAAGGAGAACGATGAGTCCCGGACGCAGAAGTTCCTGTTGCAATTCCTCGTCTGTCTGCTGCTTGCGTCCGCATTCGCCATCTGGAGCGGCGACTGCAACTTCGACAGAAACGCCCGCGTCCTCTTCGCCGTCGGCATCGCAAATGCCTTCGGCGCGTTCTGTCAGTGGAAGTCCATCGGATACTCGCTCTCCAAGAACGCGCTCTTCACGGTGTGGGATGACATCATCGCGATGACACTCTGTTTCACGGTGCTCCACGAAGGTAAATTCCTAAACCCGTGGATCATCGCGGGAATCGTCACGAGCTTCATCGCGATCGTCTGCTTCTTCCGGCATGGATGGCGGAAAATGCAGAAAGCGGAGACATCGGGAAGCGCAGAAAGCAACTCGTCAACTCCTCCGGCCTTCTACGCATGCGTCGCCGGCTACAGCATCATCTGGGGAGTAGCGGTGTTCCTTATGCGCAAGTTCGCGGTGGAGGGCGTGTCACTTGGAACGTTCCTCGTCGGTTGGTACGGCGGTGCGGCAACAGGGGCTATGCTCATCTTCCTCGCGGGAGTGGAGCTGAACCCCAAATGCACGCAGCCGCTCACAAAAAAGAGCATCCAATGGACGTGTGTGCTCTCCGTCTCCATCATCGCATCACTACTGCTCCAATACTGGTCGCTGAGGAAGGCGCCGCTCGTCATCGTACAGCCGATCTTCCTTACCGGGGAAATGATCATCCCGGCGCTCATCGGCCTCTACTTCTTCAAGGAAAAGAAAGATCTGGACAAGGCCGAACGCTGGTACTTCGCAATCGGCATCACCGGCGGCATACTGCTCTTTGCGCACGACGCGCTGCAGCAACTTGCAACGCGGCTCATCGCCTGGTTCTAGGCGACCGATGACCGGCCCCAGAGAGTTTCTCTCTGCGGGCCGGTTTCATTTTTGATTCTAATACTTCCTTATCTTCGCGATGAGATCGCGATGTTCCGGATACAGCGCGCGAAGCTCGCGAAGTGCGTCCTCCTGCCAGCCAGTTTCTTTCGTCACGCTTTCGGGCCTGCGGATATAAGTGAATAGCGGCTTTGGAATCCGAAAGCCCTTCCAGCGGCCGAGCGTCCGCAGCAGCAAATCATATTCGGGAAATTTCAGACCTTCACGGTAACATCCTTCCGCGGCTAACCGCTCCCTGCGATACATCATCCCGATGGCGATGCTTGAAAATATATTTTCGGTGCTGACGACACGCGTAACGTCGCCCATGCGCTCCTCGTAATCGGAATACACGAAATCAATCTCGGGATTGGCGTCAAGCACATCGGTTGTCTCACGCAAAAGGTCCGGCCCGAACGCATCGTCGCTATCAAGCTTGGTGACATAGGTGCCAACCGCCGCGCGGAACCCGGCATTCGCCGCGCCGACAAAACCGCGGTTCGCCTGCCGGATGACGCGGATAGCATTGCCGAACCGCGCGAGTATCTGCGGCGTCTCATCGGTGGAGCCGTCGTCAATAACGACGATCTCGTAATCGCTTTTCGGAAACTGCTGCGTGAGCGCACTCTGTAACGAGCGTTCAATAAACGCAGCGGAGTTATATGCCGTAATGACGATTGATGCTTTTATCATAAGCCCCCTTGTATATGGTCGCGCTGTAACGGCGTCCCGAACGCAATATCGCTCGCGGCTTTTTTGCCGATGACCTTATCGTAAAACTTCGTTTCAAGACCGAACGCCGGCCGCACATCCCGGACATTTTCTTTGGTGAACAGTTCACCTTTTTTGATATCCTTCCCCGCAAACAGCGACCGGCGCCACCGTTTATTGTATTCTTCCAACTTATTATTCGGCCCATAATGCACCTCGCCAAGCATCGTAGCCGGAACCGTTTCCTTCTCGCCGCGTTTTTCTAAGTCACGAATTTTTGCAATCATTTCTTTAAGTTCGTGCGGCTCCAAAGAAAACTCAGCATCCGGCCCGCCGGTTTTTCTATCTAAAATCAAGTGCTTCTCAACAATAGACGCGCCCGCACGCACCGCCATCACTGGGATCTCAACGCCTGCGTTGTTATCGGAAAATCCGCTGACGACCCCGAAACGTTCGCGGATGTCCTGAATGGTTTTCAAATTCATATCTTCCCACTTCGGATTGCCGGAGTATCCCGTCACGCAATGCAGTATCGCGATATCCTTCGCGCCATACGCGCGGAGCGTATCAATGGCAAACCGCGCCTCGTCTTCCGATGCGTAACCGATGGATATAATCACGGGCTTTCCGGTACGCGCGACTTTTTTGAGCAACACAAAATCCGTCGCCTCGTATGACGCGATTTTGAACGCCGGCACATCCATTTTGGTCAAAAAATCCACGGCGGTTTCGTCAAACGGAGTTGAAAAAAGCATGACGCCAAGTTTATCCGCAAGCTTTTTCAACTTCGGTTGCCATTCCCAAGGCGTATACGCGGTTTGATACAGCTGATATAACGTCTTACCTTTCCACAATTCCGGATTATCTTCGCCACCGACTCTAAACCACTCTTTGTCACAGTTTAAGGTCATCGTATCCGGCGTATATGTTTGGAGTTTTACTGCGTCAACGCCCGCCGCTGCGGCGGCCTCCACCAGGCGCACGGCCTCTTCATATTTTTGATGATGATTACCCGAAAGCTCCGCAACGATAAAACACGGATTCCCCGGACCGATTTTTTTATTGCCGATGTTCATAGTCATGTATATAACACCTACCGCGACGCGATCATTTCAATACATTCGTGGCCTTCGTAATCAACGATGCCGCGATTTTCATATCCTGCTTTTTGAAATGTCTTCACGGATGCAAAGTTATCGGTTTTGATGTGCGCAAAAATCTTTTTGATGTTCGGAAAGTCTTTAAACAATGATTGACCCGCGGAACGCAAAGCTTCGCTACCGATCCCCTTTCCACGAAAACGCTCCGTAACAGAAACACTGACCTCGGCGGATTCTCCGCCGTCATCAACATCAAATCGCACCTGACCCGCTGACGTGCCGTCCGCCTCAACGACGTACAATACGCGTTTAGGATTTCGCAAAGAGCTCTTGAACCACGCGTCGTGTGTGGACGCATCAACGCGCTCCGTATGCCAAGATTGCGCGCGAACGCTGTCCTCGTTGCGGAGTTGGAACAAAAAATCCTTGTCACGTTCTTCCGCGCGACGCACGCGTATCGTTTGCGGCATGTTATCACTAGACCTCATGTATAATTATTTTCGTTATGCAGGAGGACCATCATTTTTTAAGGAGGAACATTGCATCCTTCTTGGTCGGGTCGTTTACTCAAACGCTTTGGCCGCGAACATGCTGCGGATATTACTTGACCACAATTCTACACCGTAACGGATTATATCCTTTTTAAACCATCCTCACCGGAATGCCGGCATCCCACATCCGCTGCTTAATGCTGTTGGCGGTATGGCCGGAATAATGAAACATACTTGCCAAAGAAACCGCATCCGCATGACCGACCAAAACCGCGTCAATAATATCCTGCACCTTCCCCGCTCCGCCAGAAGCAATGACCGGAACGGAAACGGCGCCAGCCACCGCCTTAATGAGATCTAAGTCGTAACCCTCCATGGTGCCATCCTTATCGATGGAAGTAAGCAAAATTTCTCCCGCTCCGCGACACTCCATTTCCCTTGCCCAGTGAACCGCCGATATTCCGGAATT
The DNA here is from genome assembly GCA_030649055.1 of bacterium. Lineage (NCBI taxonomy): Bacteria > bacterium. Next base: position 13,863 of record JAUSGH010000007.1, read on the forward strand.
TTCCAGTCCACGATTTTTAAAGACAACATAATCGTTACCGACCTTTTTTGCGTCCATGGATAATACTACGCATTGACTGCCGAAAGTTCTCGCCGCCAAAGCGACGAATTCCGGGTTTTGCAACGCCTCGCTGTTCACGGCTATTTTATCCGCCCCTATTTTCAATAACATTCCGATGTCATCCAAGGAATGAATGCCACCGCCGATAGTCAGCGGCATAAAACATTCCTTCGCGATTCCCTGAACAATTTCAAAAGCCGGTGGGCGGTGTTCTTCGGTAGCCTTTAAATCAATAAAAATTAATTCATCCACGTTCCGGCTGTTATAAACTCTCGCCATCTGTATGGGATTGCCAAGATTCCTTAATCCATCGAATTTGATTGTTTTGACAAGATTAATCCCATTAAACAGCATGCATGGGATAACTCTGGTTTTAAGCATACTCAGTAATTTGTTTTAAAAAATTTTCTAAAAACTTCCATCCGCTATGTTGGCTTTTCTCCGGATGAAACTGCGCGGCGAAAATATTATCGCGTTGAATGCCGGCGGCAAACCTTTCTCCGTAATCGCAGGTTGCGGAAATAATCGCGATGTCGTCGGGGCGGACACAATAACTGTGGACAAAATAAAAATTTTTATCCTCAATACCGTCAAAAAGACGGCTGTTCCCATTAACCGGTTCAACATTGTCCCAGCCGACATGAGGTAGCCGCAAACTTCCGGCATCCAGCTTAACGGTTTTGCCTTTAATAAAACCCAACCCGCGCGTTTCTCCGAACTCATAACCGACATCTGTCAGTAGCTGCATGCCAAGACAAATGCCTAAAAACGGAACTTTCTCCTCCAGCACTCTTTGAGCTAAAATGTCCGCCAAACCGAAACGCTTAAGATTCTCCATTCCGTCCCCAAACGCGCCTACTCCGGGAAGCACTAAGAAATCCGCGCGGGAAATTTCATCTTGTTTGCGGGAAACGACAACCGATGCGCCGATTTTTTCGAATGTTTTCGCAACCGAAGCAACATTGCCCATCTCATAATCAATGATGATGCCGTTAAGCACTTTCATTGTCATAATTTACTTTAACTAAATTCCCGGCAATATCCCGTAAAAACTTTCCGTGAGAATCCTTTTTGAAAATCTGCGGATTGGTAAAAGAATCCATAACGGCATCAATCTCCTCCTTGCTCATGCCGGAATATTCCGAAAATTCTTTAACTCCGTAATACGGATACTTGCCGTCATACTTTCGGACCAACTCCATTCCCTCTTCCCTGGTAATCCGGCCATTCCTAATGTCCAAGCAGGCATGATCCGTAGCCCTGCAAAAACCGTATTTGAGAAATTTCAAATAATCGTGGACGCCAACCGTACCCTCATCCAGATTTTCATAATTGGTGTATGTTCCCTCAACCGGTCCGTCTTCCTTAACGGCAAATCCGTATCGCTTGACGATTTCATTTTGCTTTCTTGCGTCCCACTTAAAGTAATAGCCCAGGAATAGCCCGGTCGCGCCGACCCGTTTTAACTCATTGTCGCTCGGGTAAGAATACGCGAGCAGATCTTTTTTGGTAATCCCGCCGACGCCAATCATGTCATCCACTCTGTTTCCCAAAAGTCCGCCGAATTCCTCAAGCCAGCGCCGGTCAAGATAATTTTTCTCGGTGGCGGACGCCGGTCCCCCATATTCCAACTGGGAATTTTCCCCCCAAATAATCAGAGGGACATTATACTGGACAGCGGTCCGGACCGGAATCGTAAAAATACCGATGTGATTGGGCCATTCGTTGTCGCCGACCCGTTTAAAGGCCTCGATGGCCATTTTCTTGTATACATCCGGATTTTTTTTGAAATAAACGAAGTCGCAGCCGAATGTCCGGATATTCTCCCGATTTTTTCTTCCCAATTCCGTAATATGGGTCTGCTCGAAAGAAACCAGCAGTGGATTCAGACCGTACACTTTTTTCATCACATAAACCTGGTAATGGCTATCCTTGCCGCCACTGACCGGAATAATGCAATCGTAATTGCTGCCGTCTTTGGAGCGGTATGTTTCAATAATGGCTTCAAATTCTTTTTTCCTCGCTTCCCAGTCAATGCCGGTTTCTTTCTTTACAGCCGACAGGCAGGCATCGCAAACTCCGGCCTGATCAAAAAATAAATCCGGCTTTGTATTGGGCATGACGCATTTTTTGCAGTAGGTGATTTTAGTCATACGATTTTTGCATGCCTCTCTAGTAACCAGATACTCACGCCTACGTTCACGACGAGCTTATATTTTCTTCAATAAAAACATCTCGTCCACATTATTACCATTCACGTATTTATATTTTTCTCTTTTTACCAATCTGAGATTTGGAAACAAATCCAGATACATTTGGACGAAATCTCTTTTCCAAAGCCGGTCCTTATGGCCGCGGTAATCAATCGCCTGAGGTTTTTCCGAAAAATACTCCATCCCCCAGATATATTTCTTGCTGGTCCGATAAATTTCCCGCATGGCTTTTTTGAGATCCTTCGGAGCAATATGAATCAAAACTCCGGAGGTGAATACCAAATCAAAATAATCATCCTTAAAAGGAATATCAAAAGCGCTTCCCTGGATAATATTGATTCCTTTCGTGTGCGTTTGAGCTATCGCAACGGCGACGTTAAAAATTTCCACTCCGTAAAGATTTTGATGGCCTTGTGATTGCAAAAGTGCCAATTGGTTTCCGACGCTGCTCCCAACCTCCAGGATATTATTCAACTTCAATGTACCCAAAAACCGGGTATTCATTACCGATCTGGACAGCCCGTATTCTTTCATATAAAGGTCGTCTAATTCCCTGTTGGTGAACAGGTTCCTTTCTATGTACCCTTTGTCAAAATCCGATTGCCAAAATTTTTCCTGGTCAGTGAATTTTCTATTTTTCATATAATACGATGATAACCAACAATTGCCCGCAATGCAAAATTCTACCGCATCACGCATCGGACTTTTTTATAACGATTTCATATATGACGGCGCCATACTCAACGCGATAGTCCTCTTTTTACTTACTATCAATCTCAGCTTCGAGTACTGACCAACAATCAACGTCCCGATAGCCGCGCGGCATCCGGAACGCGTCGCGGCGACGCCCTTCAAAAACCCAGTTTAGTTTACGCATGATGGCGTTAAAGACCGGGTGCGCCGATTCAGCCCATAACCGATGAAGCTTTAAAACTTTAAATGCCAGCTTGGTCGCGAGAATAATTGCTTCAGTCGCATAGCCCTTGCCCCAGACGCTCCGATCGCCAATCATAATCGAAAGCTCGGCGCTCTTGTTTTCCTTGTCGATAGCGATAATAAAGATATTCCCAATATGTTTCTCCCCATCTTTAATGAACACGGCAAAATGGCGATCGGGCGACTGTCGCGTTGACGCGATAAAATCCCTTACGTCCTTAAGCGAAAATTTTTTTCCTCGCCGTCGGGTGTAAAGCTGAACCTTGGCGTCGTTTAACCAGTGAACATACCTCAGTGTCGCCTCAGCCGGTGATAATTCCCTTAACCCGAGCCGCTCACTGGCAATAAGATACGTTGAATGCTTTTTCATTTTTTGGACGACGCCTCGCAAGAAGACAAGGCAGTAATGAAGATTACTTATTTCCGCAGAATCGCTTCCGCGCGATCAAAATCTTCAGGGTAATCAATATCAACATTTTCATCATTGTCCATGATGAGCGGCAGTAACTTATCGGCGACAACCTGCCGCATCAGGATATTGGTGCGCGTCAAATATATCGCCCCGTTTTCTTTGAACAGCGGCTTTGACATTTGGCGGTTTTCCAACTTTCGCGGATACAGACGCTCGTAGCCACCCTCAACCTCAACCCAAAAATGTCCCTTATCGTATGTGCCGCTGACAACCGAGTCGGCATCGTTTGCCAGCGCCAGATCCACGGCTTGCTGTATCCGCTCGGTTTTCAATAAGGGCGAAGTCGGATACACCAAGAGGACGTAATCCGGACTATATCCTTCCTTACGCTTCAGCTCTTTCACCGCGTGCTGCAACACCGGCAGCGTCGCGACCTCATCGGTCGCAAGTTCCATCGGACGGATAAAGGGTACCTCGGCACCGAACTTTTTTGCCACCTCGGCAATTTCCTTGTCTTCGGTGCTCACAATGACCCGGTCAATGCCTTTCACTTTTTTTACGGAGGCGATGATGTAGCTGATCATCGGTTTTCCGGCGAGCAGCTTGATATTTTTTCTCGGCACCCCTTTTGAACCTCCCCGGGCCGGAATAACAACAATTATTTTCTTTTTATTTTTTTCCATATTTTAGTGATAAAGGTAATAATATTTTGAGTTGCGTTCATATTCGCATACTGTTTCTTCAGCACCGAGAGCGTACGCGCCGGCGGCGACCACTGTTTCCGGCGATAATACTCATCTAAGTAATCATATAAATCTTTTTTATGATAGATTGCCCGGCTCAATCCTCTTCGGTTACTCACCAACACATCATCCTTCGGATGAAGTCCCGGCTGATAGCTGATAACCGGCTTACCGGCAATGCTTGCTTCAAGCAGCACAATAGAATTTGTTCCGACAATCAGCGTTGCTTCGCTAAGTAATCGGTAAAGATCGGCATCCTTCACCACGCGAACCGGAACTTCGGGATAACGGGCGATAAGTTCATCGTACTTCCCTTCCTCTTCCTTCGGATGCAACTTCACGATAACAGGTCCGTAATCCTTCCATTGTGCGTATCCGAGCACGTCTTCCAGCACCTGAAATTCGTTGAAGGGATACGGATTGGGATGCAACGAAGAAAACGGTGTTGAAATATATAACAAATTTTTCGGGTGTTTTGTTTTTGTACGGATTTTTTTTATGCTTGCCTCAAGAGCCGGGTTTCCTGTAATCGCGATTGCCCCGGCGGGAACGCCGAGTTCCAATAATTCGCGCTTCATCACGCGGTCAATCACGCAAATGTCATCCGGAAGATAACGGTGGCGTTTATTTATTTTTTCTCCGAAGCGGTCGTCGTAACCGCTCCAATAATCAATCACGGAAACGGTTCGTATGCCGCGCGCCCGGGCAATAAGCGTGAACCGTTTTTCGATACTCAGTCCGGCGCTTGCCCCCAGCACCATGATGTCCGGCTTCCACGCAACAACAACATCCGCAAGCTGCGCGTCCGAATAAGAAGTGCAGTCCGTAGCACGAATCTTCTCCCGCGCGAACATCGGAACGGCGTATTTCGCTCCAAGCACCTTAACCGAAGCTTTTGCAGATAACTTTTTGATCACCGGCGCGAGCGCGTTCGCGCTGCCCGGATCCTGCGCCGCGAAAAGAACTCTCATATATTACTTATTTCCATTAAACTCCTGCCGGTTGGCGTAAACTTTTTTAACGGCGCTAACAAAAAGATCTATATGTTTTTTTGTCCTCGGATATTGACACACCGTCGTGAACGTAAATTCTTTTTCATACATCCGTTCAACCACGGGACAAATGCCCTTCGTATAATCAACGCGTCCCCCGTAATGGCTTCCCACAAACGGAAAGTTAGTGTTATTAAATACCTTTTGCTCCTGAAATACGCGCAGGAGATATAAAGGTTTGGTATATCCGAGGGACATGGGGAACCCTTCGGCGGTCATCGCCCGCGCAAAGTTATCACGAGAAATCTCCAGTTTCGATTCGTCAATTTTCATCGGGTACACATAAAACACGTGGCTCGAACCCTTGGGAACATACGGCAATACAAGGCCGGGAATGACGGACAACTGTTTTGTAAGATATGTTACCAACTCCAGCCGCTTCTTGTTCAAAAAATCCAGTTTGCGAAGCTGCTCATACGCGATCGCCGCCTCAAGTTCGGTCATGCGATAATTGCTTCCGATGATAGGACCGTCGGCGTAACCCGGATCCTGGTCAACATATGCTTCCCCGTGATTCCGCGCCAACTGCGCACGGAACGCGTAATGCGCGTTGTTCGTTACGAGAACTCCGCCCTCGCCGCTCTGGATAGTTTTATGCACATTGAAACTAAAGACGCCGATGTCGCCGATGGTTCCGGTGAACTTTCCTTTATACGTTGCGCCGGGTGACTGCGCGTTATCTTCAATAATTTTAATATTGAACTCTTTGGCAATCTTCAGCAGCTCGTCGAAATCAGATGATCCTCCGAAAATATTCACCGCCATAATCGCCTTCGTGCGCGGGGTAATACATTTTCTGACCGATGCCGGATCAATGCAAAATGTTTTCTCATCAATATCGGCGAATACCGGCACCGCTCCGTTCATCAAAATCGCGGTGGCCGAGGCACACATGGAGTACGGCGACACGATCACCTCATCACCGGGACCGATACTAAGCGCCGCAACCGCCGCATGTAGCGCAGTCGTCGCCGAGTTAAATGAAACCGCGTGCTTCACGCCGAATTTTTTACAAAACAGCGCTTCAAGTTTTTTGACCTGTTTGCCGCCCAAAAAATACGGGCCATTCGCGCCCACAAAATCCGACAGCGGTCCGTTTTTTATTACTTGCGTCGCCGCGCGCAATTCTTCCTTGCCGATGTTGTACACCGGCGGAAATGGTTTCTTTAATATCGGCTTCCCTCCAAATAATGCGAGTTTTTTCATATGATTTAGCGAAATTATGTGATTCCCCAGAATCATCCTGGGGATAGGCGCAACGTCCATTGAGCGCCGACGCTTTTTATTTTTTCACATCCCCGCCCGGTTGAGGCAACTTCTTCACCTTCCCCCGAAACGACAAGCGGACATTCACCCCATTATGCTCAGAAGAATACAACAATGCATGCATAATTTCGAGTGAAGCTAACGCCGTCTTCCCCGACGAACGCGGTTCGCGATTTTTCCCGACGCTACCCAAGAGATCCTGAAGCGCGGAATCCATATAATTGCGCGGCAAATCTTTCGAAATCGGATTCCGGGCATCATTGGCGATAAACTGCGACCCGAGCACCGGATCTTTTTGTTTCAGATAATACCGGTAGTCATATACGCCGAACGGCTTGTTGATGGTATCAAGCCGCGCGTCGGATCCGAAGATGTTCATCTCCAGAATGCTGTACTGTTTCGTCGCGAGTGGCATGATGGTGGCGAACACCGAACCGAATCGCAGTCGGCCGATTAATCCGTTCTTCGCATTCGTCGCCGACACTTCATCGCATGGTCCGAACAAAAATACTAAGAGATCCAGGAGATGCGAGCCAGTCGTTACAATACCGCCGCTATAATAACAGCCAACCGCCTGCACATCCCCTACCAGTTCCGCCATGTGTTCTTTAATAAACTCATAGAAAGGATCATAGCGGCGAATAAAATTCACGAGCAGTTTGACGCCGCGCCGTTCGCACGCAGCCGCCATTTTTTTCGCTTCGGTTAAAGAAATCGCCAGCGGTTTCTCGCACCAAATTCCGCGGACCGAAGCATGCTTCAACACCTCCCGCAAAATCGGGAAGTGGGTTTGGTCCGGAGTGCAGATACTGACAAGCTCCGGCTTTTCTTGCCGAAACATTTCGCGATAATCGGAGTACGGTCGGCCGCGGAACAAGGCACTTGCCGATTGCAAGGCGCGCTGATCGGAATCGGCGATTGCGACAAGATTGATTTCCTGGTTAGCCAGGTATGCTTCCATATGCGTTGTATGGAACGGAAGTTGATATCCGCTGAACTTCACGCCGATATTGCCGGCTCCGATAATTGCGGCGCGTTTTTTTGTTTGTGCCATAAAATTAAGAGAGAGCGGTCCGCAATGTTTTAATAACATGCGCTTGATCAGCTTTTGAAAGGCCGGGGAAGATTGGGATGGAAATTTCCGAAGCGTAAAATGCTTCGGCATTAGGGCAACTACCCTTTGTATATCCCAACTTCCGGTAATACGGCTGGAGGTACACCGGAATATAATGCACCTGGCACCAAATACCGGCAGCGCGCAGCTGCGCGAAAACTTCTGCGCGTTTCTTCGCAAAAGCTCCGCGGAGCCGCACCGGGTATAAATGCCAACTGGACGTCACGCCCTTCTCCTCGGTCGGCAATTGCAAAACCTTTTGAAGGCCACCGAGTTCCTTCGCATAACGCGCGGCAACGGACCGCCGCAGCGCCATAAATCGGTCAATTTTTTTGAGCTGGCTCAACCCGAGCGCCGACTGAATATCGGTCAAGCGATAATTGAAACCGAGCTGCTGCATTTCATAGTACCACGCGCCCTCCGACTTTCTTTTGAGCAACGCCGCGTCTTTGGTGATGCCGTGCGTGCGGAATACCCGCAACGCATCCGCATACTGCTTGTTGTTGGTAAGCACCGCGCCGCCCTCGCCGGTAGTAATAGACTTCACCGGATGAAAACTGAAGGCCGTCATGTCCGCAATGCTACCGATGCGTTTCCCGCGGAGCGTTGCGCCAAGCGAATGGCAGGCATCCTCAACCAACACTACGCCGTGGCGTTTCGCTATTTTTTTGAACGCGGGAAGATTAGCAGGGTGTCCCCCGTAGTCAACAACGGAAATCAATTTTGTTTTCTTGTTGATTTTTTTCGCCGCCGCAATGGGATCAAGATTGCCTCGATCGTCAACGTCGGCAAAGATGGGCTTTGCGCCAAGATACAACCCGGCGTTCGCGGTTGCAACGAAGGTGAGCGGACTCGTAATGAACTCATCCCCGCGCCCAAGTCCGGCCGCGAAGTACGCGCCGTGCAGCGCCGCCGTGCCGTTTGAAAAAACAACGGCGTACTTCACGCCGCAGTATTTCGCCAATGCCTCCTCAAATGCTTCAACCTCCGGTCCTTGCGTCAAATACGGCGACCGGAGCACCTTCACGACCGCTCGGATATCGTCTTCATCAATGAATTGATGGCCATAGGGAATCATAGGGCTAGAACTAAAACTAGACTTCAGTTATCCCGCTCATCAGAGCCTGTAATTCTTTTTTTGTGATCCACTTCGTATTGTGATCGCTCGTCAGCAAAAATTTGTTCTTTATTGCTTTTCCCGCGCGCGCGTACTTTGCGTAGGCCTCCCGGGGCAAAAATTCGGACTCCGGAATCACAACATAATAATCGCCGAAATCAACGGTATGCGCCGCTTCCTCCGCGGTTAAAAGCACTTCATGAATCTTTTCGCCCGGCCGCATGCCGATGATTTTTTTCTCCGCGTCCGGAGCAATGGCATTCACAAGATCAACAAGCTTCATGCTGGGAATTTTAGGGATGAAAATCTCTCCGCCCTCCATCTGCCGAAGCGCGAACATGACGAGCGCCGCTGCCTGTTCCAGATTAATCCAAAACCGCGTCATATTCGGGTCAGTGATATGGACTGTTTTCCCGCGGTTCTGCAACAGCGTTTCAACAATGCTGCCGCGGCTCCCCAGCACATTGCCATAACGCACCGCCGCAAATTTTGTTTTATTACCGGACAATGCATTGCCGGCAACAAAAAGTTTTTCCGCGCACAATTTTGTTGAACCATACAAATTCGCCGGATACGCCGCTTTATCAGTTGAAATAAGTAGCGCGTGGGAGACACCGCAATCAATCGCCGCCTCAACCACGTTCTGGGATCCCAACACGTTTGTCTTCACCGCTTCCATCGGGTTGTACTCTAACGCCGGCACCTGCTTTAACGCGGCGGCATGCACTACCACATCAACCCCGGAAAATGCGCGCTGCAAACGCGGAAGGTCGCGTACATCGCCCAAAAAAAACCGGAGCCGGTCATCGTGAAGCTCACGGCTCATGTGGTATTGCTTCAACTCATCGCGGCTGAACACAATAACTTTCTTCGTCGCGGTGTTGGCAAGCAAATACTTCACGAAACTCTTACCGAACGAGCCGGCGCCGCCGGTCACAAGAACTGTTTTTCCCTTCAAAATGTCGGTATTTTTCGTTGATGCCATAGGTTCTGAATATAACCGCCAATTGACTAGAATAGTAACCCATCGCGCCTGAAAAAGCAATGCGGCGCGGTATACCCCGTGCTACAACTTCGATCATCATATTGTTTTGTATTATGATGACGATTGCGTTTTATTTGGACATTTTGTGTATGCAAAACATCTTAATTATTAATAAGCAATCGAAGTTGTAGCACGGGGTATACTTTTGAGCTGGGATTCAGTTATACTATAATAACTTCGCCGTACATATATGCCGGGTAGTGAAAGTGCGATCGCTACGCGACTACGGCAAGAGTCGAAATTAGTATAAACGCAACGCTTAAATCGTAACAATATTATACGTAAGTAACTCATCGCACTTCTACTACCCGGTATGAAAGGCTGTTTATTACTACAACGACGGTTTGCAACCATCAGCCACGCGATTGCGCTTGCGCTGAAAGAAAAATACGGCATAACCGAATTCTGCGGCTACGTTTGCGTCCGCTCGGGTTTTGATTTCCTGAAATCCCAAAAAGACATCAACTACGGAACCTTACTGCTCGATGACGAACTTCAAAAAGATTACGTCAAAGAAAAACTTGATCCCGAGTACCTCCACCACCTGGAAAAAGAATATGGCATCCCCAACCTGTGGCCGTACATTGCCTGCGACCGCGTCATCATGTTTAAACAACTGTTGCGCGAGTATCCGTACAACACGCCGATGTATACCCACGAAGAAATGTTGCGCATGCTCCAGGTGAAGGCGCGCGCGATCATTCATATGCTTGAGGAGGAAAAACCCGATTTCCTTTTCGCGAGCGTCGTCGGTTCCATGGGAGGAATGCTCCTCTATCACATCGCCAAAAAGAAAAACATCAAGGTTATTATTGCCGATATCGCCCGCATCGGCGAACTGTTTACGGTAAGCGATCATTACGCATATCACACATGGACTGAACAAATTTTTCAAGAACTAAAACGCACGGAACGACACAGCCCCCGTGAACACGACGCGCAAACCTTCCTGAAAAATTTCCGGAAAGAGCCGGCGCCGTTCTTCGGAAAACTTTACGAAAAAGACCAGTTAGTTGACCGCCGTAGGAAGCTCCAATTTTTGAAACCTACTCATATATTCCGATCGCTCGCGTGGGTTTTACAGCTCACGATCGGCTATCTCAAAAATCCTCATCGCGACGACTATGAGGAAATCAAACCCTGGCATTACATAATTGATCGGCTCAAAAACAAAGCGCGCCTACTCCGCGGCTTCCGCGATCTCTACAGTAATCCGGAACCGAATGAAGATTATGCCTTTTTCCCGTTACAATATGAACCGGAAATTTCTATGCTGCTCTATGCTCCATTTTTTTCCGACCAATCGTACGTGATCCGACAAATCGCCCGCTCGCTTCCCGTCACATATAAACTTTATGTTAAGGACCATCCTTCAATGGTCGGATTCCGGACGAGAAGTTATTACAAGGAACTGCTGAAAATACCGAATGTCCGACTCATCAACCCTGTTATCAAAAGTTTCCCGTTAATCCAAAATTCAAAAATTGTGACAACAATTACGGGCAGTGCCGGCTGGGAAGCGGTATTGCTCAAAAAACCCGTCATCACGTTCGGTGATGTGTTTTACAACGCGTTAAGTACCGTGAAACACTGTCGGACTATTGACGAACTTCCTTATTTGATTAAAGAACAACTCGAGTCAACGCGTTATAACGAACAAGAGCTGATCAATTACATTGCCGCCACGATGGAAGTTTCCGTTGAGGTGTCACTGCTCCGGCTTTGGGAACGGGAAATAGGAGATTTTGAAAAAGTGAAAAAAGGCATGGAGCCTGCGGCGGACTTGATTGCAAGAAGACTCGGCGTGAAGGCCGTACCGAGTGTTACCCCAAGAAATTAAACCGCGCGATGTGCCAAAGCGCGGCGACTCCGTCTTTCCAGCCGATCTTTTTTCCCTCCGCGTAACTGCGGCCCGCGTAAGAAACCGCGACTTCGTAAATGCGGAAGTGGTGCTTGGCAACGCGTGCGGTGAGCTCCACCTCAATACCGAATCGCCGCGATTTCAAACGCGGCGCGATTGCATCAACTACGTTTCGCGTAAACACTTTATATCCGACTTCCACATCGGAAAGGTTCAAGTTTGTGCATAGATTGGAAAAAAACGTAATAAAACGGTTGGCGAGATAATGATGAAAGTTGAAAATCCGGTGCGGCTTATTGCCTAAAAATCGCGTTCCGTACACGACATCAGCCAAACCGGAGCGTATTGGGGCGAGCAAATCCGGGTAGTCATTTGGGTCATACTCCAAATCCGCGTCTTGGATAAGGACAATGTCGCCGCTCGCGTGTTCAAAGCCGGTTTTAACAGCGCCGCCCTTGCCGAAATTTTTCTCATGAAAAATTACAACGATCTCCGGAATGCTTTTTAGAATTTCCCTCGTTTTGTCGGTTGAACCGTCATCAACAACGATGATTTCTTTTTCAATGTCCGCCAACGGAACTGCCTGAACGCGGCGAATAATTTCCGCGATGGTTTTTTCTTCGTTGTATGCCGGGATAATAACCGAGAGCTTCATGAGAAAATTTAGTTCCTGAGTTTATCGAAGGACAACCATAATGAGAAGTCCAAATTTCTAATATCTAATGTCTATTATTGTATCCCTTCGACTTCGCTCAGGGAATAAAGATCTTAGTTCCTGAGTTTATCGAAGGACAACCTTTTCGCTCAGGGAATAAAGATCTTAGTTCCTGAGTTTATCGAAGGACAACCTTAACACGATGCATGGTATCACTTCGTAACAAAAATCGTGAATCCCGAAGTTTGGTTTTTGCTTGGCACGAGCCAGTCCAATAATCGCGCAACTGGCGCAAAAACGCGGACGTAGGGCAAAAGGTACGCCACGGTCTCAAAAAATCCGCGCACCTTCACCATCTCTACCGACGAAAAATCTTTGAAGAGCATTTTTACTCCGTCTCCGGTGAACCGCCAATAGTCCGCGTAAAATCCCTTCTCCGCGTGATACGGAAAAAGAAACGGTACATAGATGAGCCCCAACCCTCCGGGCTTTAACACCCGTCGGAGCTCCGCGACAACCCGAAAAGGATCTTCCACGTGCTCCAGCACCGACTTGCAAATCACGGCATCAAAACTTTCATCCTGAAACGGCAGGTTGTGCGCGTCGCCTTTGACTACTCCAGCGGACTCATAATTCTTATCAATCACCACGTACTCGGTTTCCTTAAAAAGCTCGCGGTACGCCCCAAGCTGTTTTTGGAGCGGCGTTCCGCCGCCGACGTCCAAAATCCGTTTCCTTTTCGCAATAAGCCGGATCTTCTCTTCAAAAAATTTTTCCCACGGGGCCATAGATTTCATTACAATAACTCACCACAAAGAAAACAGCAAATATCTCTCATTCCACCATTCGCGCGAATGAGGGTATAAGCTACACATCACAACATCCTTACAAACTGGAGTTTGTAAGGATGTTGTGTGACGGTATAAATAATTTTGTCGATAACTTTACGATAGCGGCGCGGCACGATATGCTCATAACATGATGCTCACGCGCGAAGGAAAAATTATCCTGCTTCTTTTTGCGCTCGCGCTTCTCGTGCGCGTCGCGCTTTTTGGGGCGAACATTGCGGCACACGAAGGCGAACTGCTCCCGACAATTCTGAACTCTGAAGGATATTACGAACTTGCGAATAACATCCTCGCCGGGCACGGATTCTCACAAAGCCCCGCGGCGCCATATGTGCCGGATTCGCTCCGCCCTCCGCTCTATCCGCTCTTCATCGCCGCATTCGTTGGACTTTCCGGAAGTTATTGGCCGGTCATCATCGCCCAAATACTGCTTGCGAGCGTTTTGCCGCTCCTCGCGCGGCGCATCGGTTTCCGCCTCACGCAAAATACGTTTGCCGGGAACGCGGTAGGCGTTCTGTTTGCCGTGGAGCCGGTGCTTGTGCGGCTCTCCGGGATTCTTCTCACCGAAACGCTATTCCTCGCGTTGTTTCTGTCTTCCGTTATCACGTTCTTCAATTATCTTGATCGCGAAAAATTATCCGATCTTGCGGCAAGCGCGGCACTCCTCGGGCTCGCCACGCTCACGCGGCCGGTCACGCAATATCTTCCCGTTGTTATTATCGCGTTTCTCTTGTGGCATTTCCGTGGCGCGCTATCCCGGCGTGCCATGCTACATGTCGCCACATTCATCGCCGTCTTCGTTGTGGCGCTTTTGCCATGGCTCTACCGGAACGCTATCGTGTTCGGAAATCCGAGCGTCGCGAACACGCGCATCAGTAACTTTTACGGCTATTTTGCACCATCCGTTTTGGCGCTGGAACGCCATATCGGTTTTACCGAAGCACAACGCCAACTGTTCGCGGAAGACGGCGTACAGGATTACGGCGCGGTGACGCTCAAAGACGCGGAACATTTCACAAACCGGGCAAAAGCGATTATCAAAACCCATCCGAAGGAAACCGCAAAACTCCTCGGCATCACCACGTTTGCCTTTTTCACGCACGACGGGTACCTGGATGTACTTCAAGATCTCGGCTACATGAAGAATTTCTCGCGCACAATCCGCGCGCTCATCACAGGCCCCGGCATCATAATCCTCGCGGGAAGAATGTTTTGGACGCTCACAGCACTCCTCGCATTCCTCGGCACGTATCTCTTTTTCAAACGCGAAAAATTTCAGCCGAAGGCGCTTTTCGCCCTTCTCCTCATCACCTACTTCGCCGCAACCGCCGCAATTGTGGGCTTAGGCATCACCGCCCGCTACAGAGTCCCCGCAAACGTATTTATTGCCGCATTCGCGTTTTATGCTATCGCGCGCTGGCGTAAAACTCCGGAAGCCGCGAAATAAAGTGCGGTGTCATTCCGGGCTTGACCCGGAATCCAGAGGATCTATGAAATCGTTATATAAATCTCTCCATTGCGGATTTTGGCGCTCAATAAGCTGAAGTTTCCACACACGGTGCCATTGTTTAACTTGTTTCTCTCGGGCAAGCGCCGTTCGCACGTCTGACGTTTCTTCGTAATAGACAAGCATATGTACTTTGTAGCGTTTCGTGAATCCATCAATCGCATCGCTTTTGTGCTGTCCGACGCGCTTTACGAGATCGTTCGTGACGCCCGCATAGAGCGTACCGTTCCGCTTACTCGCCATTATGTACACATAATATGCGTTCATTATTGCGGCGTACTGGATTCCCGCTTTCGCGGGAATGACAAAAAAATATATACAGAAGACACAAAACCAAATCTAAAAAAACTTCATCTTCAGCAACGAAAACGCCGTCATTTTGAGCAGTAGCCAGCCATGACGCCACCGGCTGATGTTGGTGCTGCCGTAGGTGCGCGCCTCATAACGAATAGGGAGGTCAATGATTTTCAATCCCAATTTCGCCGCGCCGAACAATAAATCAAAATCACCGAACGGGTCAAAGTCGCCGAAAAAGGCCCGGCCTGCCGCGATGCGCTCATAGTCCGTCCGCAACAGCACCTTTGTTCCGCATAAGGTGTCCTTGACACGCTGGCCCAAAATCCACGAAAAACTCACACCAAAAAATTTATTGGCGATGTGGTTCAGCGTTTGCATTGCCTGGCGCTGCATCTGATACACCAGCCGCGAACCGTTAATGAACTCCCCCGCTCCCGAGGCGATCGCGGCATAAAACTTCGGCAAGTCCTCCGGAGGAACGGTTAAATCCGCGTCAAGAATAAACAACACGTCGCCCTTCGCCGCCGCAAACCCTTTCCGCACCGCGTCTCCCTTGCCTTTTCCGTCCTGGATGAGCAGCGTGATGTCTTTTTCTTTGTGCGCCGCAATCACGCGCTGAATTTCTTCCCGTGTGCCGTCTTTAGAACCGCCCTCAACGAAAATAATTTCCGTGTGTGATCCCAGCTGCGGAGTCCGCAGCACCGCCGCTTCAATATTTCCTTTTTCGTTCCGCGCCGGAATAATAACCGACGTCGTATATTCGCGCACGGCCAATTGCCTCGGCTTCGCGATCACGTAACGCAAAAGGCACAGCCGCCGCAAAAGCGGAAGCCGGGCAATAAATCGGTTCACGAGATACGAAAGCAAGGGGATGTTTACCGGAATGAGTACCTCTTCGCCGCGCTTCACCACTTCAAACCCCGCAAGGTGGAGAAAATTTTCAAGATCGCCCGCGGAAAGCCAGTTTTGCGCCGGAGAAGACATTTTGAGATGCGCGAATTCCGCAAATCGTAGCAACGGCTCCCACAAAAAATTTGTGTAGGTGATAAGGATTTTCGTGTGGTCATGTGTCACCTTTTTCAACTCCATAAACGCGCGCTGCACGTCGGGCAAATAGCTTACGAGGTCCGAACAGATGATATAGTCAAATTTCTCCGCAAGCGTAAGAGATTCCGCGTCCATAGTGAAAAAGGCGAGGTCAGAATGACGCTTTGCCGCGAGCGCGGTCATCTTTGGACTCATATCAACGCCCACGCCGCGTTTCGGCGCGACCGATGCGAGCAAATCCCCGGTGCCGGACCCCACGTCCAATACCGCGCTTCCTTTGGGAATGAAAAACTGCGCCACCTTGCGAATCGCTCCGTGATAATAGCGGTGCCGCGTTTGCCACGCCCCACGTTTCGACGCGACGTCATCAAAAAACTTTTTAAGCTCCTCACCCGATGTCAGTTTTGTCATGCGATGAATTCTATCACGCCGTCTCTGTCTTTAGCAATCGCATTTTTTCCGTCAACAGCACCAATCCCGCCGCGACAAAAATGAAATAGATCGGCTCAAATGCCATTCTCATCCGCGCGTCAATCGCGGCGCCAATAGGCAGCGTGACGACAACAAAGAAAAGGATAAGTGCCGCAAAGAAAAACGCAGAAATCCTCCGCCTTTCAGGCACCTCCTTTAAGAAAGGAGGAATCGGGGGCACTTCTCCCTTTCCTAAAGGGAGTACCCGAAGGCCGGTGAATTTTAAAAAACGAATCCAAAAAGGTGCCCGTGGGCTTGAGGGATTTGCAAAAAGCACCCAAGTGCCGCAGATGGCGCAAAACAACAAAAATGACCAAATGGCTCGCATAACGAATGGAATCACATACGTCCCGCGTATATACGGAATAATCTCGCCGATTGCGCGCAACGGATGCTCTTGCAATAGCGCCATGGAAAGCGGAATCGGCGGCCGCTTCGGGTACGGTAGCAACCGCATTTCATTCAGCATCGTCAACAGATTGTCATGCGTAAAAATTGTATAGACGGAGAGCGGCTGAAGCAGCATCATTTGCAGCGGGTATTGTTTGAAAATCGCAAGCGCGCGTTTTTTAAGTTCCGGCGCGACCCGCGGGTCATACAACTCTTCGTCGGTACCGCGTGCCGTCACTCCATCGCGTCCGAGTTGTGTGAGAAAGTTATTAAATACGGGGTTAAATTGCTGATTCGTTGCCGCGGCGTATACCGTCGCCCCGAGGCGCGTGTACACGTTGTACCAACCCGACGTTGAAAGCGTAAACACGCCGAACACGCGTTCGTTGCGCATCATCCACGGGAAAATAATGAGGAATGAGGGGATGAGGAACAGCACGCAAGCCGCTATCGCACTTTTCCAATTGCGCCACGCAAGTGGAAAAATAAGGAAGATGATCACGATCGGCAAAAAATAAAGAAAGTACGGCCTCGTGATTGAGGAAATTGCGAAAAGCGCTCCCGCAACAACCGCGCGGCCGGGTGTTGGGATGTCCAAGTAGCGCACAACTGCCACCGCAAACAACGCAAGAAGAAAAATAAAAATGCCCTCGGTCGCGATACCGACTTGATGATAAATAAGATGCGGTTCAACGGCGGTCAAAAACCCCGCAACATACGCAACGCTCCTGCTCCCCGACGCCTTCCACGCGAGCCAGAGTATCATAACCGGCACGAGCGCGTTCAGAAATACTTGGAAAAGATTTGCCGGCCAAAACGTCCCGAACACTTTATAAAACACGGCGAGGAAAACAGGATAACCGGGTGTGCGGTACGCATCCGGCGCGTACGGCGCGACAGCGCTCAACGAAAACCCGTGACCCTCGACGATATTTTTCGCAAGCGTCGTGTAATGCGTCGCGTCAACGAGATATAACCCCTCGGGTCCCGAACGCCAGATAAAAAAATCGAATGCGGCAAGGCGCAGGATGAATGCGAAAAGAAAAATGGTGATGAGCGCACGTTTATCCATAATATTTTCTATATGTAGCCCTTCGATAAACTCAGGGACTATTATTTCCTGAGCAAAGGTCCGATGAACATCGGACCGCAATCGAAGGAATACCTTTTATAACTGATAAAGATAAATATCGTTATCAAAATCCCCGATAAGCAGCGGGCGATGAAGCGACTCATAGACCCAATCTTTCAATGGCCCGTCGGAGGCAACGTAATCAACGCGATAGCGCCGCAATGCCTCAAGAAAATCCTCATTCATAAACTCCGTAAAATCCTGTTCGCGCGCGCGAAGCAACCCATCAATCCATCGCTCGTCAAAAAATACAAGATCGCGCCAATCCCGGCGAAAATGATCGCGGATCCACGTGCGATGTTCTATTAAAAACGCGCGGACGGTACGCGACGTCACACCGTTCACGCGCATGAGCGTCAAAATATTATGCAGCACGCGCGCTTCCGCGTTATAACTCGCTTGCATCCACCCGTTCGCGTAGTCATTGCACTGCGTAAATGCGGGTATGAGCCGCGTCAGCTTTTCCTCCACGCCTTCAGCGGAAAGCACGACGCAATCGTCAGGAGCATTCGCACGAAGCCACGAAAGCACGCCGTCGTATGTTTGAATGGAACGGAACTCCGGAATTTGATACGCGTATGTCCGCGCCGCCATAACGCCGTAGAAAAGCGCGAACGCCGAAACGCCGAGCATGCCCGCGGCCCATAATCTCGGAAGCCGCGGCCGAAACACGAAAGCGAGCGCCGCCATAACGGCAACAACGGCAAGCGGCGTGGTGTATTGCACGAAGTGGTACGGCCAGATCGTTTTTCCGGTTATGATCTGCTGATTCAAGGCCCAAAGTCCGCCCAAAATAAGCGCGGAGCAAAACCACCACCGGTGAGGAAGCGCTACTCCCTCTCGTTTGCTCTTGCGGTACGCGGCGATAAGACATGAGATGAATATGAGCAACGCGAGAAATAACACCTTGTTCGCAATGGGCGCGTGCGTCAAGAGCAACCCGTTCTGCGCGTATATCCGGTCAGCTTCAGGAATCGCCGCCACCGCGCGCATGTTGTACCAATACGGAGCGGCAAGCATGAACCCGACGGCAACGGCGAGCGCGAGCCGTTTAAGAAATGTGTAGTCACGCAAGACAAACGCAATGGCGCCGAGAACTCCGGCAACCGAAAGCGCCATCCCCCATGTAAAAAAATATCCGAACATCAGCGCGAACACGGCACCCGCGGCAACAACGACGCCAACGCTCGGGCGGCGCATCAGTTGCCACAACAAAAGCAAGAATGTAAAAAGCAGTATCGCGCCCGTCACGGGATTCACCGGCCTGGCCCAAAGCGACCACGCGAAAAATTGCGCCTTGCCGTTTAAAACCGGCAAAAGACTATTGTAGTCCACAAGACCGTAGCCGGTAGTCGCGAGCAATCCTCCGGCAACGCTGGCGAGCTTTCGCGCGTACTCCGGTTCCGCATCGGTCAGTCGGTAAAGCAATATATAAATCAAAAAAAACAAAACCGCGGGAAAGAAAAATTTCGCGAAAATAAGCGCGGAGACAAACGATGCGCCAAAGAACACCGGCCACATATACGCATATTCGCCGATGGGATACAAGAATGGCGGGGCGTTTTTGTATTCATATATAAATGGCGAGCTCACCCAACCATGGCCATCCAGAATCTCGTGCATGCGCGCGACATAAAAACTGTTGTCATCCAGCGTCAAAAGATGAGCGCCTTTATAATCAGCGCCTAACGCGCGGATGGCCAACAGTTGTGGAGCAACCGCAAGTCCACCGACGACAACAGCAAAAAGAAGCGCGATCCAATGGCGCTGAAAGAAAAATTTTATACGTGCAGCGTAACTCATAACCGGCGTCCTGCGCCATTCGCATTATTTACCCTCATTCGCATTACAGTTCGACAGTGCTCACTGTCATTATACCCTGAGCTTGTCGAAGGGTTCGCGATTACTCCTCCCGTTAATGACTTCCGACACAATCCCGATGGGCCGATGTTTCACTTCTTCATAAATCCTCGCCAAGTATTCCGCGATAACCGAAAGCGAGAGTAGCTGTACCGCGCCCAAAAATAACATGAATACGAACATGGTGAGGTATCCTCGCGGCGCCGGGAAAAAGAAATACAACGCGGTATAGACGACAATCGCAATGCCCGCGAGAACCGTCACGATTGCCGCGACATACGAAATAAGCTCCAGCGGTTTATACGAAAATGCGACAATCATCCGCTTCGCCCATTTGAAAAGCTCAAAAAAACTGTTAGTGCTTACTCCCGAATACCGTTCATCACGAGTATACGGAACTCCGATAGAACGGAAGCCAACATACGCACGCATACCGCGAATATAACGATCAACTTCGCCAAAGCCATTGATGACGTCGAGCGCCTTCCGGCCAATGAGCGAAAACTCGCCCGCATCCAATGGAATGTCGATGTAAGACATCTTGCGGAACACGCGGTAAAACGCTTTATAGAAAAACCGCATGAGCAAACTCGCCTTCCGCCGCGTCCGACGCCCATACACGATGGTGTATCCCGCAAGCCATTGCTTCACAAATTCCGGAAAAAGCTCCGGCGGGTCCTGAATGTCACCGTCCAAAAGAATCACCGCGTCGCCGTCCGCGTAACGCATGCCGGTGGTATACGCCACCTGTCCGCCGAAATTGCGCGAATGATTCAATACAATGAGATGTTTGTCTTTTGCCGCGATCTCGCGAAGTACGTCCAGGGCGTTATCCGGACTCGCATCGTTCACGTAAATAAGCTCCCAATTCGGCGTAATGCCGCGCATCACTTCCGTGACACGCCGGTGCATTTCTTTGACACTCCCCTCGTCATTCCAGCAAATAACGATGATGGAAATTTTTTTATCGGTGAGCATAGTTTTATTACCTAGTCATCATAGCGGCTTTATACGGTTGCCGTATGCGGCACATGAACCAATGATGCCGCAAAAATTGCAAGAAATCAAACACAAGCGATGCGTTGGAGAAGTTGCTCAAACGCCTTTGCCGGCTCATGATAATCAAGCTCTTCGACGCGCGCGAATCCTTTTTCGATCAACGCGCCGGCAAGCGCTTCGTCATTCATCAACGACCCGATTTTTTTTGCCAAGTCATCAGCATTCTGATCCTCAAAGGCGAATCCCGCGTCACCCGTAAACCATTGTAACGCTCCGCCCCGTGGAACAATCGTCGGCACGCCGACGCCCATGGAATACACCACGAGCGCCGAGGCGATTTCCGGACGCCAGCACGGCAGAATAAAACAATCGGCACGCTGCAACTGCGCGTACAATTCATCCATAGAAAGCCAGCCGGGAAATTCAACCTTGTCCGCGACGCCAAGATCGTGGGCAAGTTTTTGAAGTGGCCGGAGCTCCGGTCCGTCGCCGGCGACGACAACGCGAACGCGCTTGCGTTCCGGCATTTTTGCGACCGCGGTGAGCACAAGGTCAAACCCCTTCTCCCACACCATCCTGCCTCCGGTAAAAATAGTGAACTCGCCTTCTTGTCGCGCGCGGACAGCGCGTTTATGCCGAAGTATGTCTTCCGCGTCAAGAAAATCAAAGATAAAAAAAGATTTTTTCACGTCAAGCCCGAATCGGATATAACGATCACGGAGCATTGGCGAACAATATACGAAACCGTCAATATGATTCGCGAGATAAATGCCGATTGTTTTTTCAATAACATATCGGATATTTCGCCGTAGCTCTGCGAACGTCCGCGTCACGGAAAACTTCTCTCTTCTTTTACGAAAAGGTGGGAAGGAAGTTTGTTCCCGGTTCAAGCCCGCTACAACCGGAGTTCGCCCCCCGAGCATGCGGTACAGCCCCGCGCCATACAAAGACACTGTACCATCAACGTGAAATACGTCCGCGCGTTTCTCGTATTTTTTAAGCATTCCGTACACACCATAATGGATGGCGAGCTGCCCCGAAGTGCCGATACGCTCCTCAATAACGGGGTATGCCGAAGGAATTGCCCCGCGGTTAATTCCGGGAAAAAGCGTGACGACAGTCACGTTGTGACCAAGCGCTTTCAATGCCCGCAATTTCAGATCAAGTTCCGGCGTTGAGTATCCTCCGGTTTCAAAATTAAGTTTTGTGGTAAAAAAGATGATGCGCATATGCGTGCCGTCATTCTGAGCAGGACGAAGAATCTCTAAGAGATCCTTCGGCCCCGTTTAGCGGGGCCTCATGATGACCGCGAGAAAAATTTCCACCAAATAATCTTCAGCAGCAACACCGCGTGGCGACGGAACTCGCGCGCGTAATTAAGCTTGGATACGCCGAATTGCCGCGCCGTGAGCTCCGCGGGGATTTCAACAAACGTCCTGCCTTTGAATACCAGTTTGAACAAAATCTCCGCGTTAATTTCGTATCCCTTACTCGTTAAATGCAACTCCTTCAACTGCGGCGTCTTGTAGAGCCGAAGAATTTGATTAATGGAGGTAACCGGTTTCCCTAAAAGCGTTGCGTACACTAAATTCGCCATTTTACTCACAAACAAACGGTACGCCGGAATGTCTTTGGCGTAACCGCCCAGCTTAGGCGAACCAATGACAAAATCAACATCATTCGCCTCAAGCGCACTAAGAAGCGCGGGGATAAGTTTGGGGTGGAACGTCAGGTCGGAATCAAGAAAAACAATGAGATCGCCCGTTGCGCCCGCAATCCCCGTCCGCATCGCGGCGGAAAGTCCCTGATTTTTTTCGTGCGCGACAAGACGGACGCGTGCGTCGTGAATATTTTTTATTTCTCGCGCAGTACCATCAGCTGAACCGTCATCAACAAGCACCACTTCACTATCCATACCTAAGACATCAAGCACTGGCAAAAGCTCCGGCGCGAAACGTCGCACGTTCTCTTCTTCGTTAAAGCACGGGATGATGACGGATAATTTCATGGTATGTGTCATTCCGGGCTTGACCCGGAATCCAGTACACCTAACTTTATAATCATATTCTGGATTCCCGCTGGAGTTTATCCGCCTTCGGCGGGCGGGAATGACAGATGAAACGAAACCGCGCTATAACCCGATGTTCTTTTCTAATATATCCAGCATATTCTTCGCGACATTTTTTCCATACGGATGCCGCCAATTCGGCTTTTTCTTCGCCATAAGCTTGGTCTTCTGCAAAATAGATTTCGGCTCATAGCCGGAAAGCATGTTTGATCCGAGAGCAAGCGTCTCCTGCCGTTCGGTGTTCGGCCGAAGCGAAACAACCGGAACATGCAAAATGCATCCTTCTTCCTGTAACCCCCCGGAGTCCGTGAGAATAACTTTCGCGTGCGCGAGCAGCGCCAAGAAGTCAAAATAACCGGCCGGCTCAATAAGCGTTACTCCGCGCGGGACAGTCAACCCGAACTCGGCCATATTCTTTTTTGCCCGCGGATGCATCGGATAAATCACCGGGAGTTTGAAGTGCGCCGCGACTTGCCCCAAGCCCGCGAGAATGTTTGAGAAGTTTTTCGGGTCGTCCACCGCGCCTGCGCGATGCACCGTCGCGAGAAAATATTTTCCTTTCTCCAATCCCAACGTCTGGTGTATCACGCTCTCACGCTCGGAACGCGGGAGCATTTCCGCGACAACATCCGCAATAAGGTTTCCGGTGACAAAAACGTTCTTTGTGATACCCTCTTTCTTTAAATGCGCGCGCTGAAGTTTCGTCGGCGCAAAAATATAATTCGCGAGCCGGTCCACCACAAGCCGATTTATCTCCTCGGGCATGGTCCGATCATAGGAGCGCAGCCCTCCCTCAAGCTGGATAATCGGAATGTTCAGTTTTGCGGCGGTGAGGGCCCCAGCAATGGCGCTGTTCGGGTCCGCATACACAACAACGGCATCCGGCTTCTCTTTCATAAGCACAGCTTCAATCCCGATCATCATATTGCCCACTTGCAAGCCTTGCGTGCCCGAACCGACGCCAAGATTATATGCGGCTTGCGGCAACGCGAAGTTTTCCCAGAACACCCTGTCCATTTGCGCCGAATAATGCTGGCCCGTATGGATAATAAAAAAATCGCGCTCCCGCGCTTCAAGGCCCTTGATGAACGGAGACATCTTGATAATCTCCGGCCGCGTTCCGAAAATAAGTGCGAGTTTCGTCATCTTCTTACTCCATACTTCTTACTTCTTCCCACGCCATGCAATATAACGGTCAATACCCTCATAAATGTTTACTGCCGACTCCCAACCAAGCAACCGCTTTGCTTTAGATGAATCCGCGATCATGTTGGACGCCTCTCCAGGCCTACCGTCGGCGTAAATCACTTTTCCATTCAATTTTTTCGCGACGTACTCGGCGATGTCTTTGATACGCGTCGCGTGACCGCTCCCAAAATTTACAACCTCGCCACGAAGCTCGGGGTGGTCCAAAAGCATTTCATACGCGCGAACGACGTCGGAAATATATACATAATCACGCGTCTGCTCCCCCGTACCGAACACGGTAATCGGTTTGCCCGCCAACGCGCGGCCGACAAAAATCGGAATCACGGCGCCGAATGTCCCCTCCTTCTGTCGCTCACCAAAGATATTAAAAAATCGGGCGATGGTCACCGGCGTTTTATACGTTTGCGCGTACGCGAAACACAGCCGGTCAGCGGCAGCTTTTGAAGCGGCGTACGGGCTCATCGGACGGAGTTCGGCATTTTCCGCGACCGGCGCCCGTTCCGGCAAACCATACACCTCGCACGAAGACGTGAGGATCATCCGCGTTCCGGTTTTTTTGACTGCTTCAAGCACGTTGTATGTGCCGCGCACATTCACCTCCATCGTCTCCCACGGGTGGGCAATTGACTCGTCCACGTTGACTCTAGCGCCAAGATGAAAAACAACATCCTTCCCGCGCATAGCCTTTTCGGTCACTTCGGCATCGGTGATTGAACCCCAAAGCACGCGACAACCTTCAAGATATTGTTCGTTGCCGGAGGCCTGCGGCGTAAGGGTGTTTAACACCGTCACCGCGTGCCCTAAACCAAGCATCTTTTGCGCCAAATGCGTCCCCTGAAACCCAGCCCCACCGGTGATAAGAATGTTCATAAAAATGCAACAAATATCATATAGACAAGAGTTATACAGATGTATATACTATATACATTATCCATGCCTAACGTCAACAAATTGAAGGTCGGAATCATCGGAACCGGCAACATCGGGAGCGATTTGCTCATGAAAGTCATGCGCTCGCCGTTTTTGACGTGTGGCATGTTCACCGGACGAGATAAAGACTCCGCCGGCATCGCACGCGCGAAAAAACTCGGCGTGCCAACCTCGCACGAATCCATTAAGGCGATCATTGACGACCCTGCGTGTTGCGACATCGTATGCGACGCGACCTCGGCCGCGGTACACGCCGAGCACGCCGCGATATTAAAAAAACTAGGGAAATTCACCATTGACCTTACCCCGTCGCGCATCGGCGTGCCCTGCATTCCCATTTTAAACCTTGACGAAGCGTTGGAAGCCGATAACGTGAGCTTAATCACGTGCGGAGGACAAAGTGTCATCCCCATCGCGCGAGCGATCATGGAGGTCCACCCCGAGACCGAATACATTGAGCTCGTCGGAAGCATCGCGTCCAAATCCGCGGGTCCGGGAACACGCGCGAACATTGAGGAATACATCCGGACGACCCGCAGCGCGCTCGAAAAGTTTTCCGGCGTGCCGCGCGGCAAAGTCATTCTTATCTTGAACCCCGTGGAACCGCCAATTCATATGCACAATACGGTGTACGCGCAGATTCCGCATCCGGACATTCCCGCATTGCGTAAAAAAATTATGGCCGTCGTGAAACGCATCCAAGCATATGTGCCCGGTTATCGTTTGTCGGTAGGACCTATCGCGCGGCAAGACAGAGTCACCGTTGTGACGGAAGTTGTTGGTGCCGAAGATTTTTTGCCGGCGTACGCGGGCAATCTTGATATCATCACCTGCGCGGCCGTCAAAGTCGCCGAAGCGTACGCCGAAAAGCACGTGGCTGGGCGACGCAAAAAGCGGTAACTTCAAACACTGACGCCATGAACGACATCAAAATTTTTGATTCAACCCTGCGCGACGGCTCGCACGCCATCGCGCACACCCTAACACCGGAAAACGTCGCTCGGTACTGCCGGGCGATTGACGGCTCCGGCGTGCACGTGGTCATCGTCGGGCACGGGAACGGTCTTGGCGCCTCATCACTTCAAGTGGGACTTTCTTCCGCGTCAGACGAGGCACTGCTCAAAGCCGCGCGCAAAGAATTAAAACACACAAAGCTGGGTGTCCTTATTTTCCCGGGCTTTGGCACCATCGAAGACGACCTGAAACCGGCGCTCGCGCTCGGCACGGACGTCATACTTGTCGCGGCGCACTGCACCGAGGCAGACCTCACCGCGCAATACATTTCTTACGCGAAGACGCAAAAAAAAGAGGTGTACGGAATGCTGATGATGTATCACATGACGACCAAAGAGCGCTTGCTTACGGAAGCTAAAAAAATGGAAGGGTATGGCGCGCAAGGGCTGCTGTTAATGGACTCCGCCGGCGCCTCAACTCCCGCGCTGGTCAAAGAAACCGTTTCCCATCTCGTAGGAAACCTCTCTATTCCCGTGGGGTTCCACGCGCACAATAATTTGGGGATGGCGGTCGCGCACACATGGATCGCTCTCGAAGCCGGGGCGCGTATCGTTGACGGCACCGTCAAGGGTTTTGGCGCGGGCGCGGGCAATTGCGCGCTTGAAGTCTTAACCGCGCTGCTGCAGAAAATGGGTTATAAAACGCCGACGAATCTCTATAAACTCATGGACGCGGGCGATGAACTGGAGCGCTCCATTATGAAAAAACCGCAGGAGATCAGCTCCATCAGCATCGCAAGCGCTCTCGCCGGTGTATTTTCCGGCTTTGCGCGGCCAGTGAAACGCGCGGCGGAGATCTATGGCGTTGATCCGCGCGACATCTTTAAGATATTGGGCGAGCGCCGCATTATCGTCGGGCAGGAAGACATGGTGTTTGAAATCGCCATGGAGCTGGCTAAACTGAAGAAGGGCAAAAGCAATAAAGCAATAAAGCAATAAAACGCTACCATGAATGTTGCCGATTTTCTCTTAAAATATTTCAGCGACCGCGGCGTCACGCACGCGTTCCTCTTGCCCGGCGGGCATGCCATGTTTTTAAATGATGCGCTCGCAAAAAATAAACAACTGAGCTACACCTGCCTGCTTCATGAACAAGGCGTCGCAATGGCGGCAGAGGCCTACGGACGCGCATGCGGAAAACCCGCAATCGCGATGGTAACCGCCGGCCCCGGAGCGACAAACGCCATCACGGGGGTTGTTGGCGCGTGGGTGGACTCTTCCCCTATGATCATCATCACAGGCCAGTCCGATCTGAATATTGTGCGACGCGCCGAAAAAACAGGCATACGCCAGCTTGGCGCGCAAGGCATTAGTATCCGCGCCATGGTCACGCCAATCACCAAATATTTTGTAACAGTGGACAGTCCCGCAAAGGCCGGCGCATATGCCGCGAAAGCGTGGGAAGCGCTCCACGTCGGACGTCCCGGCCCGGTGTGGCTTGAGGTGCCGCTGGACATCCAGCGCTCCGAAGTTCCGCCGGCGGTCGTTCGCGCGGCAGAACACATCACCGCGCCACGCGACGTGCATCGCGTGACACCAACGCTCGCCAAATATGCAGCTGAGGTGTACAAAAAAATCACGGAGGCAAAGCGACCGCTTTTCATCTTCGGCCAAGGCGTGCGCCTTTCAGGCGGCGTTTCGGAATTTGAATCGGTAATCAAAAAAATAAAAATTCCTCTTATCACCTCCCGCCTGGGGCTGGATATTATCCCAAGCGACCATCCCGCCTTCATCGGCCGCCCGGGCACATATGGCGACCGCGCCGCAAATTTAGCCGTACAAAACGCTGACCTTATTGTGGCCGTCGGCTCGCGCCTTGCGACTTCAATGACGGGATACAACGTAAAGGATTTTGGCAGGAACGCGGGCATTATTCTTGTGGACATTGACGAAAAGGAATTAAAAAAACCCGATCTCCGCCTCGTTATGCCAATCAAAGCCGACGCGAAAGCGTTTCTTGCGGCACTCGCAAACGAAGCAGGCGCGAAGGGCGACATTGAGCGCGCATCTTGGCTCGCCATCGCCAAGGGTTGGAGAAAAAAATACCCTGTGGTGCTTCCGGAATATAAAACACAAAATCCGGTAAACACATATTACTTCGTGGATCGGCTCTCCGCGCTGGCGCCCGAAGGAGCGCAAATTCTTACGGACACCAGTTCAATCTTCCACGTAAGCGCGCAAGCGTGGAAGATTAAAAAGGGTCAACGCTATATCACGACCGGCGGCATTTCCACTATGGGCTACTGGGTGGCGAGCGTGGGCATGTGCATTGCGAACAACAGGAAACCCACGATCGTACTTGTCGGTGACGGCAGTTTGGAAATGAACATCTACGGATTCGCAACCGTAAAAGGAAGCAACCTTCCGATTAAGATATTTGTCTTAAATAACAACGGCTACCTGCTCATCCGCCACACGCAAAAAAACTTTTTTGAAGGACGCATGATCGGCGAAAGCCCTGCCTCGGGCGTCACGCTCCCCGATGTGCGAAAAGTCGCCGAAGCGTATGGCCTAAAAACCATGCGCATCAACTCAGCGAGCGAGGTAGATCAAAAAATCAAAGAAATGCTCGCCTACGACGGCCCCGTGGTGTGTGAAGTCATGACCCCCGAGTGGCAATTTATTATGCCGAGAGTCGGCGGGATGAAACAAGCGGACGGAAAAGTTGTGCCGAACAGGTACGAGAACATGTCTCCCCCGCTTCCGCCGGAGGAATTAAAAGCGAATATGATCGCGGAGTCGGGGCGATCGTCATTGCGAGCAAAGCGAAGCAATCTTACATAAACTATTTATGAAAATTTTTCTTACCGGCGGCGCCGGATTCATCGGAAAAAACATCATTGAACAGCTCGGCAAAGTGCACGAGATTATTGCGCCCACGCGCGAGGAGCTTGACCTCACGAACTCCGAGGCGGTATTCACGTTCCTCAAGAAACATCCGGTGGATGTCGTGATTCATGCCGCAAACATCGGCGGTACGCGCAAGCAACAGCACGTCTTCGGCATCACGCACACGAACCTCAAAATGTTTTTCAATATTATCCGCGCGAAACCATTTTTCAAACGCATGATCACGCTCGGATCCGGCGCGGAATACGGCAAGCAACACCCCATCATGAACGTGAACGAAAACAATTTCAGCACCCACGTTCCCGACGACGAGTACGGCCTCTATAAATACGTTTGCGCGGAGTACGCGTCAAAGGTGGACTACATCACGCACGTGCGACTCTTCGGAGTGTTCGGAAAATACGAGGATATCCAAATCCGCTTTATTTCCAACGCCATCTGCAAGGCGCTTTCGGGCATGCCCATCACCATTCGCCAGAACGTCGTGTTTGATTACATTTTCGTTGACGACCTCGTGCGGATACTGGACGCGTTTGTCCGCCGCAAACCGAAAGAAATATTTTTCAACACCGGCCGCGGTGAAGGCGTAGATCTTCGGACCATCGCGAAAAAAGTCATTCACGAAGTCGGCACGAAAGTACCCGTGCTCGTGCAGACGCCGGGACGCGCGAAGGAATACACCTGTTCAACCGCGCGCCTCAAAAAAACGTTGACGCACTTCTCATACACGCCGCTCGATATCGCCATCGCGAAACTTGTCGCGTACTACCAAACTATCCTCCCCACGATTGACCGCGAACTACTCACGCGCGACATTTAACTTTCGTCAGAACACGCACGAGCGCTATCGCGCCGATACATAAAGATTTTCCCGACGTCGCCCTGAAATGCGTAGCATGGTGGGATTCTTTCTATTTCAGGTCCGGAATTCCTCGGGACAAAAATTGTTGAAAAAACACCCCGCAGGAGCTTTGCCTCATTTTCTTGCCCCACAATAAACCGGTCGCTCATGCGGATGTATTGGTAAAACGCGCTTGACTGGTGCCGCGCGGCAATCTGCGGCAAATTGTAGAAAAACACGTTATTGTCGCTGCGTAACGCTTCAAGGTGTGACCCTATCGTTACCGGCAACACGTCCCGGACACGGCTCCCCTCCTTCCAAAGCGGAACAAGCTGCGCTCCAATAAATACGGCGATGAGCGCCGCAAAAAACTTAAGACGCAACCCGTCACGTTTCAGCGCAACGCCAAGCATCGCATCAATGCCGGGCGCGAGGAAAAGAAAAAGCATGATGTGCGCGGGATAAAAATAACGATACCATCCTTCGGTGCGCACATAGAACGCGAGCGTCAGGAGCGCGAAAAGAAATGCCGCGATTTCCGCCATCGACACTCCTCTCTGCTGCCATATTTTTTTAACAAGAAACGCGAATGCGACGAGGAACAATACAAGCAAATGTGCAGGTGTTGATTCAGTAAAAAAACGCGCTATATTCGCCGCAATAAGCGGAACAAAATCCGCGACGTAATACGGATTCGCGTAATGCCCGAAAATTCGCGCGAGGGAGGACGCCCCGCCAAACTGCGTGAATATCCACCACAAAATGGCCCCAACGCATCCTAACGCAAGCCAGAGCGTTTGCCGCCGGCCCTCGGGCGTAAGTACCATACGGCGCGCATTAAAAAGCAGTGCAAGAAATAACGCGGGTAGTATAACGAGAAACGTCGGCTTCGCGCTTGCCGCGAACCCCAACACAACACCGGAGGCGGCAAAAAGTACCGACGATGCCTTTGCGGATTGCTCGGCGTACAGAAGTAACAGCAAGCCAGCCACTAAAAAGAACAGCGCGGGCGTTTCCCCGGCAAAGCTTTTTCCGTTGCCATAGAGCGGCGTAAAAGTTGTAAGCAATGCCGTTCCAACGCATGCGATCCGATTCCCGTAGAGTTTCCGCGACAGAAAGAAGAAAGCCACGACAAGTCCAAGCGCGAAAAGCACCGCGACAATGTGAAACACCGTAACGGAAAATCCGAAGATCAAGATTGCCGCGACCGCGGGGTAAATCGTCGGGTACCCCATCGTGATAAGCGCCGCGTTATAAAACGTGCCGGGAGCGATTTCTATACCCCAAACACCCTGCTCCGCAATGTTCCGGACAAGCTGGACAAAAATCCCTTCGTCAAACCAAAATTCAGGATTCCACACGGAAAAATACAAAAACGCCGCAGCGGTGAATCCGAATAACAATGCCGCAACAAGGATGTATCGTCGATTTATCATAGTGAGGCACTTTGTCATTCCGGACTCGATCCGGAATCCAGTTTGCCAAGTCCTGGATTCCCGCTGGAGTTTACCCGCCTTTGGCGGGCGGGAATGACACGCTAAAAACTTTCCATAAATTTAATAATCTGCAGCGCGCGGTTTTCCCAGCTATATTCCCGAACATGGTTCTGCGCGGCAAGCGCAATCTGGTGCGCCGCATGCTCATTGTGAAGTACGGCAGCAATTCCACCGGCAAGCGCCAAAGAGTCATCGGGGTGGACAAAAATTGCCTGCGACTCATTAAGCACCTCGCGAATCGACGGGAGATCAGAGGCGACAATCGGCGTACCGGAGGCCATATATTCAAAAAGCTTCATCGGAGAAGTATAGCGCGCGCCGATGGCTGTTTTGCCACTGGTGGGAAGCACGAGTACGTCCGCCGCCTTGAGCCACAACGGAATCTCGGAGGAACTCCGCCATCCCAGCACGTGCAGGTTTGCCGAAGGGAACCGCCGATTAAATGCCTCCGTGTCAGCCAGTGTTCCGCCGACAACATACACATGTGTATCGGGTGGAAGTTCTGCCGCCGCGCGAGCTAAGACATCGGCTCCTTTCCAATCATACAAATGGCCGGTATACGCGACAATTTTTTTATCAGCCGGGAGATGCAGTTTCGCGCGACATTCATCGCGACTCGCCGTAATATAAAATTTCTTCATATCAACCGCGTCGCGCGCGAGTAAAATCTTTTGCTCCGGAACGCCAAAGGCGATAAGCGCCTTTCGCAACCCGTCGCTAATCACAACAATTCCTTTTGCGCGCCGCCAGGCGCGACGGTGCAGCCAGTTCTCACGCTCCGGCAACGAATGGATTTCGTAAAAAACCGGCACACGCGTCAACAATCCCGCCGCGACGGCAAGGTCGCGCGTATAATACGCGTCATATGTATTGAAAAGCAGATGCCACCACAAGGCCTTTATAAAACTCATGCTCTCTAATACAAATCCGAGTTGTTTCAAAAAAGGCAACGCTAAAAAATCCGCAACAAAAATCTTACGGATTGAAAAGTTGCGCGGGACACCGTAGAAAACAAAAGGGTCGTCTTTGAGCATATTCAGGCGCCGCGGAACCACAAGCGTCACAGCATTTCCTGCAGCCGCAAACGCCGCACACATATGCACCACCTGGATGCCGTGCGCCTTTTCGGTCGGAAGGCGGATATTTGCAAGATAAGCGATTTTCATGATGTTGGTTGCCGGCGGATAAATTGTTCGTACCATAACTCCCACATAACAATCGCCCAAATCATATTAAGATTATACCGCTCTCCCGTAACATGCGCCTCAAACATCCGCCGGACTTCTTCACGATTGAAAAACTCTTGCGGAATGTTCGCGAGGATATCTCGAACCCTATCTTTCAGCTCGCCGCGCATCCACTTTGCCATAGGCGTAAACCAGCCGCGCTTCGGCTCACGCGCCACATGCGGCGGCAGATAGTCCGCGATCGCATCGCGCCAAATGCGCTTGCCCTGGAAATGCCTTCCGGTATTCCCTAAAAGCGAAAACTTCCATCGCGTGGGAATCTTCGCGGCAAGCTCCGCGAGCCGATAATCCAGCATAGGTACTCGACACTCAAGTCCATGACCCATCGTCATTTTATCCGACCGCATCAGCGACTCGTCCACCAGCCAGCTCTGCCGATCAATGTTCATGAATACTTTCTCAAAATCGCGCGGTTGCGCCGATGCAAAATACCGCTCGCTAAAATGCCTCGTGATTGTCTCGGGGTCGCTGACGTCACGCGAAAGCACGCCGACTACATTATTCTCTTTTTCCGCGAGGAACGCGACCACGCGCGACGCATCCGCCGGAAGTCGCAGCTTTTGCGCGTTGTTTTTCCCGAAACAACCCGCAAGCGCGGAGTGGAACGGCAGCCGCTGGAACGCGGTAATCGCGCGGCTGTACCAATACCGCGGATAACCGCCGAAGAGCTCGTCTCCCCCGTCGCCGCCCAAAACCACCGCCACGTTTTCCTTCGCCATTTTTGACAACAGATACATCGCGCCCGCGGTCGGGTTAAAATTTGGCTCATCCAGGTGCCACGCGATACGTTCCAAATTATCACCGATATCTTTTGCCCCGATCATAAGCTCGTGATGCTCTGCTCCGTAGTGCGCCGCGGTCATCCGCGCGAGGCGAACATCAGCATTAAATTTATCCCGCTGCACATCAACGTCAAACCCCACGGAAAATGTCTGCGCTTTGCCCGCGGCGGCAACAACCGAGCCCAACACCGCTGTGGAATCCATGCCTCCCGAAAGAAACACACCGACGGGTCTGTCGGAAATAAGCTGACGCTTTACAGAGTCGTCAAACAACCGCCGGATCTCACGCCGTGCTTCATCACGCGAGACAACATCCGTAAAATCCGTCACCTCCCAATACTTTTCGATCGTCAGCTTTCCGTTTGTGAATACGGCGCGGCTCGCCGCGGGAAGCTTGAAAATATTTTGAAACATCGTAAGCGGCTCCGGCACATAGTAAAGATGAAAATAAAAATTCATCGCCTCCTTGGAAACCGCCCGAGCGATATCATGCGCAAGAATCGCCTTAATCTCCGATGAAAAAATAAATCGCGCCTGCCCTGAGCTCGTCGAAGGGTCAAAGTAGTAGTACAGCGGCTTCACGCCCGCGTGATCGCGCGCGAGAAACAGTTCTTGCTTCGCCGCGTCCCAAATGGCAAACGCAAAAATGCCGTTGAACTTTTTGACGCACTCTTTCCCCCACTTCGCGTACGCCACCAAAATTACCTCGGTGTCGCTCGCCGTGCGGAACGGATAACCGGACTTTAACTCTTCTTTCAACTCACGGTAATTGTAAATCTCACCGTTAAAAACAATAACCAGCCGCCCATCCGCGCTTTTCATCGGCTGGCTGGCGGCAGAACTCAAATCAATAATGCTCAAGCGGTCGTGGCCGAGCGAAATTCCATCTGCAACAAAAACATCGGTCCCATCGGGTCCCCGATGAACTGTGGCGGCGTTCATGCTCTTAATGAGCGCCTCGTCTTTGAAATTAAATCCATTGATGCTACACACGGCAATATTTGCTTAATTGCTTAATTGTTTTATTGCTTTAACGACCATCGTTGGTCCATTCGACCGAAGCGCGAACATTTTCAATAGTCCACCGCCGAAACCGTTCGTGATGTCATCGGAGTTATCCGCAGAGCCCGAAAATATTCCAACAGTTTCGCCTAAGCTCGCGAGATGGTCGGAAATGCCATACCCTGCAACAAATTCCGGACTATACAGAAGATACGCGTAATCATTCGCCTGCATATATTCGGAGAGATGGTCGGTGAATGGGCCGGGCTGCGCGGCGAAAAGATTCAGCGCGTGGTAGCGCGGCGAGGGCAGCAGCTCCTCCGGCAACGCTTCAGTCGCCACGTCCGCGCTCCGAAGCGAGCCGGGGTCAAGGCGTCGCTGTTCTTGAACCGCATCGGCGGTCGTGGGAATCCGCATCAGGCGCGCGAATGTAACCACTTTTTCTCCGGCTGGAACATTTGCCGCAGTCCACTCTGCCGCCTGCACGCGCGTATCATTTTTGAGAAGCAGCGAGTCAAACCGCAGCACTCCCGCCGCCATCGTTCCAAACACAACGACACCAAGGCCATACGCAAGAAACCTTGAACGCGCCGCAATCCACATAGTTGCTTCGTGCATCCCGTACCCCGCGACAAGCGCGAACAGCGGATAAAGCATCAGGATGTACCGGTCCATGTGAAAGAAGAACAAGTAGAAGACGGCGATATAGGCGAAAGAAAAGAGCGACGCAACCGCAAAAAACCTGCGCTTGCGGAGGAATGCGTAAAGCAACCCCGCAATAATAAACACGAAAAACGCCGACTCCGTTTCAATGAGCTTTTTTGCATAAAATCCGTATCCCGCGAAAAATCCAATAATGCTCTTTGCTCCCCCAACAACATTCTCCGCGTGCACCACAAGTCCCCCGGGATAAAGCGCGTAAGCCAGTGCCACAAGTGCCGTAAAAAGCAGCGCGCTCCCGTAAACCCACCGCTCCCTCAAAGACAGCCGGTCATACAACAAAAACCACAGCGCGATAAACAACGCCGAAAGTCCGGCCTGGTAGTTGATACCGACACCTATGCCGGCAAAAAGCGTGGCGAGGAGGTAGCGCCGCCGCGCCGCAATATCAGCGCGGGAAAGCACGTACATGACGAGCGCAAAGAAAAACGTTGCCGGAACCCAATGTCGCGCCCAATGCGAAAAATTTGCATGGAGAAAACTTAATGCCAAAAATGCGGCCGAATATAGCGCGGGCGCTTCCGCCGCAAAAACATTCTTCCCGATTTTATAAACAAGCCAAACCGTCGCGGTGCCGAGGACGACACTCGCGAGACGCGCGGCAATAAAAAGCGCCGAGGGGTCAAGCGTTGTTGCGGAAATAAACTGCGGGAACGTCCCGGAAAACAGCAAATATTTTATCACGAGCACGGGAATAAAAAGTACAAGGTAGATGTAGGAAAGATATGGCGGAAAATAGAGAATGCGCCCGAACTCCGCGGCATGAAGCGCCGGCACTAGGCTACGGAGCTCCATCATCTTTAGCGCTCCAAAAATAAACGGCGGCTCGTCCGAGACAAGCCACATCGGCAAACCGTAAGAAATCCCCGCAAGACGCACGAAAAACGCAACCGCGATAATCAAAAGTAACGCGATTTTGAAGCGAGACATATGATAACTATAACATCCCCTATCTCACCTTTCCCGGCTTTTTGGAGTCCAAAAACTTCTTGAACGTGGCCTTCACGTAGCTGAGCATCTTTGGCGTGATGCATTGGTGCGCGCCGATGACAAACGAGTCGCGCATGATCTTATCCGCGTTCGCGAGTGTCCCGACAATGCGCCGCGGCGTGTCTTTGTATCCCGGCTGGCGCAAGATGTTTCCCGCGAACAAAAGACGTGTCTGGATATTTGCCGCCTCAAGATAACTCACCAGCTCAAGACGCGTAAACGGAACATTGTCCTTGAGCGTCAGCGGAAACGCGAGCCATGCCACCTTCGCCTTCGGATGCTCTTTCGGCAAAATAAAGTAGTCCTCGTACCCGCTGAAAAAGTTGTAGAGCCCGTCAAACACCGCGCGACGCATACCGATAAACTTATTCAGTTTCTTGAGCTGCACCAACCCGAACGCGAACATCATCTCCACGGGCTTTAAGTTGTGGCCCATGTGCGTGTAGGTGAACTTGCGGTCATAAGATATACCGGTCAACTCCGTCGTGAAACGCTCGCTGATATCCTCGTTATTATCCAGCGCCGCTCTTCCCCATTCGCGGAACGCATACGCAGTCCGCCAAAACTCCGGTTTTGACATGCAAAGAATTCCGCCGCCTCCGCCCGCGGTCGTGATGTGCGAGGCGTAAAAACTGGAGGTCGTCATGTCGCTATAGGCGCCGGTCGGCTTTCCGTTGAATGTCCCGCCAATGGTGTCACAGCTGTCCTCAACAAGATACAGGTTATGTTTTTTACAGAACGCGCTCAGCACTTCCATATCATTCAAATTGCCGAGCGTGTGCGGAATCATCACCGCGCGCGTCTTGGGCGAAAGCATCTTCTCCAAATTTTTGAGGTCAAGATTGTAACTACCAATCTCTGAGTCCCCGACCACCGGCATGCATCCGGCGAGCAATATCGCGCTATAGGTTGTGGGGAAAGTACAGGCCGGAGTAATCACCTCGCTTCCTTCAGGCAAGCCCAGCACTTTAAACGCAAGATAATCCGCCGAAGAACCGGAATTGACCACCAATCCGTGCGTGTGCCCAAAAATGCCCGAAACTTTTTGTTCAAACTCCGCGACATATTTTCCCATCCCCAGCCACCCTTCTTCTAAGCACTTCACAACGGCGTTAATCTCCTCTTTGCCGTACGACGCCTGCGCGTAATACACCTTGTCCTTTCCGGGTTGAAAAGTTTTTTTCATATTAAAAATGCCGTAATACTGCTTCGCCGCGGATTTTTTAGAGGGTTTCATATTGTTGAATTATAGAATAACAATATAACAAAAGACAAGGCGGACGGGTCACACGTCGCCACCATCAATAAGGATAAGTCACCGTACTCATTTTTTGCAGCATATTGGAGCGATGCGTGAAATTCCCGAGTAAAGAAATCACGAAGTCGGAACAATGGCGCTGTATGAATCCCGAAGTCCGCCTAAGGCGGGCGGAGGTTGAGTTCGCCTTGTTCCGTCACCTTCGCGATTTTTTACGAGGAGAATTTCCGCAAGCGGAAATCGTTGCAAAAAATGGGCGCGGTGACCTATCCGGACAACTTCTTGTATGCCTCGATAACCCGCGACAATCCCGTTTTATAATCTATCTTCGCCTTCCATCCCAACGCATTGATTTTGGAAGTGTCGGCGATAAAGTTACCAACGCCCACCGCGCGGTGAAACGCCGGCGGTTCCATTTGCACAAGCTTAGAACGCCGTCCGGTATACTCCAACACATAGTCCATCATTGTCCTAAACTTCACCGGCGAACCATATCCGATCAAAAACGTGTCGTTCTTGGCATGTGACTCCAGAAATCGCAGGGCGTCAATAACATCATTCACATAAATATAGTCGCGGTAAAAACTTCCGTCGCCATACATGGTCACCTCCTCGCCCTTCACCGCGCTCATAATAAGAAAACTCAAGGCGCCCTTCTTCTTTTGCGTAAAATCCTCCCCTTCGGCATACACATTCGTGAGACGCGTAATGAGGTACGGGATGTCGTACAGCCGCGCGTAGAGCTTGATAATGCTTTCGGCGCAAAGTTTTGTCGCGGGGTAGAGCGCCCGCGGGTCCGTCGCGCTTTCTTCGTTCACGGGTTTGCCCCCGCTTTTATCGCACGTGTTACCGTACACAAAAAACGTGGAGGGATAGATGACGAGCGGTTTTTTTGCCATATCCTTCACCAGCTCCAGCAGCCGAATGGTCCCTTTGAGGTTGGTGTCAACGTCAATATACGGGTTATCAAGCACATGATAATTGTGCACCGTGCTCGCGCAGTGATAGATGACGTCCGCACTGTCTATGTCCGCGGCTTCAAGCGCGTTGAGGTCTTTCAACACAATCCGCGCATCTTTTCGCGTCAGCCGATCTTTAGGGGCGCCGGCGCGGTCAATCACGGTCACATCCCCCTCCACGCTATTTGCAAGCAATGAGCCGATAAGCCCGAGCCCTCCGGTTATAACGTATTGCTTCATTGCTCTATTGCTTAATTGCTTTATTGCCTTCCATTTCAAATATCGGAAACTTTTTTATGCCAAGCTTGTACAAAATATACTTCACCACCACGCGGAGCGAGTTTAATCCGTATTTCACGCTGCTTTTAAAATTCACCGATGACGCTTCCTTAAAGTACCGCGTGGGGATCGCCACCTCCGCAACGCGGAATTTGCCGATCCGCAACTGCGGAAATACCTCGGCGTCAAACATAAAGCCGTCGGAATTGTCGTTAAACGGAATTGTCTCCAAAACTTTTCTGCTATACGCGCGGTACCCGGTGTGATATTCGGAGAGACCCAGCCGGAACACCGAATTCTCAACAAGCGAAAGGACGATATTGGGAATAAATTTCCAGATCGGCATTCCCCCTTTTAGGGCATTGCGCTTCACCGCCATACGCGAACCGAACGTCGCGTCCGCCCGGCCTTCGACAATCGGCCGAACCATTTCCGGAATAAGCGACGGGTCATACTGATAATCCGCGTGGAGCATCACCACAATATCGGCGCCATCCTTCAACGCCTCGTTGTAACACGTCTTTTGGTTTGCGCCGTACCCGCGATTCACCTCATGTACGATGGTCTTGATACCCAGCGATCGGGAAATCTCCGCGGTGCGGTCACCCCCACCATCGTCGCACAAAATCACCTCATCCACCCAATCAAGAGGAATGGCGCGGTACGTTTTTTCAACGGTTTTCTCGGCGCGGTACGCGATCATACATACCACGACTTTTTTGCCATTTGCGAGGCGGGTCATATTCTAAATAGGCTTCCTTTTACCATCAATTTTTTTCTTCTCCATCCTCTCTAGTTGTTTCACCTCTTTCTTCACTTCTTTAATGTGTTTTTCTGTTGGCAGATACTCTGGCGTCGTCCCACCAATTTCCTTAATGGTCTGCCGGACTTTTCCGCCCACCATAAAATGTGTTTGGGCGGCCAAACTTTCTCCTTGTATGTTATCCTTTTTTAATTTCTCATCGGTTTGAGTAATACGAAACAAATTAGCCGCCAACTCGGTAGAACCAGCCCTATCTAATAATTCTCCCTTGTTTATTCCCTTTCTACGTTCAATCTCCGATAATGGCATCCCATAAAGACCTCTATATCCAGCATCATTAAACAACCCGAACTTGCTCACCCCAGCTTGCCTTGCCGTCTTGAAAAGTTTCTTGTTGTAGTCAGATACTTCGCTGCGAATGAATAATCTCTTTTCGGCATCGGGTAACTGTTCAAAAACTTCCTGCCTTCTTGTCTGAATAGCAAAATAGGTCTGAGCCATCGCTATTTCGATTTTTTTAGGGTCTCCATTCTGAGCAATAAGATAGCAGGCGTAGCGATCGAGTTTATAATTGACCACTTCTCGAACCGTATTTGAGCCAATATTGACCATTTTACTGAGCTTAGTAAAATGGTTATCCACATCCTGACCGCTGTTAATACAAGCTCTAGCCGCTCTCGCAATCACATCCTCTGCATTTTGCCATTTTTCATAACCCAAAATAGGCAACAACTCCCGCGCATCCCAATACTCAACCCCATTCTCGTCAACATTTTTGATGCCCTCAAAATCCTTATGAATGCTTGGCGGCGCTATTTCATTGGTCATAAGTTTATTTTGCACATTAAAAAGAAAATTTGCAATGTATAAAAGGATCGGCCGCGGAGAGATTCTCTCCGCGGCCGTACGCTACTTACGTCACGATGACGAGCTCCTTCAGGATGGACTTGGCATCCCGCGAAGAGATGACGAGACGCTTGCCCTCGTCCTTCGCCTTCTTCGCTTCGTTGAGAAGCGCGATCGCCATCCGGAAGACTGCTGCCTTGGACTTCTTTCCGAACGCTACGCGGAGCTCTTCGAGCAGAGCGTCCACCTTGTCATCCACCTGCATCGTAAACATCTTCATCGTATTCTCCTTCCAATACTGGCCCGGACAATATCCGCCGCAACAAAGTGCTGCGAGCGGCCCCGTAGCTACAGGTTTCCCTTCACGCGCCGACTCTCCAACCGCCGCCTGAACCATCCGCGCAGCCCGAGGATATCCAGGATCGGAAACGCGATGGTGAGGATGAGGTCCGCCACCGCGAGCGACGGCCTCGGGATTCCCCACGCAATGTGGTGCTTGACGCCCCGCTCGCGGCAGAGCCACCACACGCGCGGGAAATGAAGCCACGTAGAGATGACGACGAGCATCAACCGTTCACGTCTCGCCACATCCAACGCGTAGTCTAATTGCCCCATGGTCTCGTACGCCTCGCGCACTACGACGAGATTGCTGATGCCAAGCTCCTCCGCCGCCGCAACGTAGATGTCCTCCTCGTGCCGCTCTCCGGCAACCTGGAGGTTGCTCAAGATAAGCACGGGTGCCTGTCCGTACC
This sequence comes from bacterium, assembly GCA_030649055.1. Classification (NCBI taxonomy): domain Bacteria; species bacterium. The sequence goes on from JAUSGH010000007.1 coordinate 54,893, forward strand.
GTGGCTGGAGTCGCTTGGCCAGCACCATACTCCTGTACCAGTCCTGCCACGTCCTCGGCCCGACACGTCCTTTCGCGCAAGGCCCCTTGGTCAACGGAAGAAGAACAAAATTCTCTTTCAACGCGCACCTCCTTTTGTTGGCTTGATTCCTCTACAAGTGCTGACAAGAGGATAGCATTTTAGAATAACGGGGTCAACATCTTTGCCATATGACATCAAAATGAAACGGACCGTACACCTCCGAAGAGATGTACGGTCCGTGCTGGTTCTGACTTCCGGCTCGCTATGAGCCCCGCGGGCGCTCCGACACGGCGACGACGGGCTTGTCCTTCGCCTCCAGCGCGTCCTTCGGACCCACGTGGGTCGTGAGCTTGGCCGGCTTGCCGTTCATCGTGAGGTCCATGTTCTTCACGTCGATCCCCGCGGCCTCGCACACCTCCGCGACAGAGGCGCCGCTCTCCTCGACCTCGACGTCCTTCGTGGTGCTCTTGCCTTGCGTCGGTACCACCTTCACTTTGATCTTCATCGTCATCTCCTTCCGATAATGAAACGGAACTACCGGTCTCCGATGCGTTTCCTCCTTTCATTCTCACAGACCTAGTCAATCATCTCCATGACGCCGGTCAGCGCCTTGTGATGGCGCTTCTTCTTTCCATGCTGCCACCAATATACCAGATCCGCGGCAACTGCGGAAGCAGCACTCATTGATGCGTACACGATGCCATGTCTCCCGCACATCGGATGCGCGGTTTCCTTGGTCGTATACGCAAGATGATGTTCGTAGTACGCAATGTCGTCCGGATCGCACGGAGCGATAGCAAAAACCCAGACGAGCTCCTCGGCAGTCCGCGTGTCGATCAAAATGTCCACCCTGGGTTGCATCTTGACGTTACGCCAAACCGCCTGCCGAGCTTCCATGGTATCCACACAGCACACCACTGCGTCGCGCAGCGGCTCGTTCTCGTAGAACTGCCGACGGGCATCAATGACGACACCCGACGCTTCCAGAACGATGTCGCGCAACGCTTCCACCTTCGGCCGGCCAAGGTCACACGGCCGGTAGACGGACATCGGAATGTTGTGCGATTCAACGTAGTCGTCGTCGATGACCGTGAGTTTCGTTACTCCCATCTTGGCCAAGGTGACGGCAACGTATCCGCCGACGGCACCCGCGCCGATGATGGTTACGCTTCTCGCAGTCATCGCGTTGAAGAGGTTGTGCTGTCCCGAGAGATTCATCGTCGGTTCTACCACGGTCACCTCCTTTCGTCAGGTTCGGCCAGCCACTCCTCCAACGGATGCAGTGTGGTCTCCGGCGTATAGGTGTTAAGCCAACGCATGACGACGAGCGCCGCCTCCGCGAAACGGAACTCACTCATGTACTTCGCGATGGCAACCGTCGCATTTCCGAAGCAAGCCAAACTAATCCGGCTGACGTGCGGATGATGGTGCCCAAGCGAATGCCTCGGCGCCTCGCTCCACACTCCGATCTTGCCGTTCGGGTCCAGACGGATCGTAAACGGTCCCAGATTGTACCGGCGGCCGTTGTCTTCCAGGATGATGTCCGTGGTCACAATGTGCACGCCACTATCGACAATGCGCACTGCCGCCACGCCATCCATCTTCGTAATCTCGTCAAGTTCCATCGGAAGACGCTTGTGCAAGCCACGGACGAATTCCGAATCCTGCATCGTCTTCACGCGGAGGGTGAACAGCTGTTGTTTGCGCGACTCATCCGCCAATTTATCCTCCGCGTCCTGAATATCGGCGGACGTCACCTGCATCGCCTCGAGAAGAACAGCAAGCACCTTCTGATCGTGCAGCTTGTCTGCCAGCTCGTTTTCCTCGCTCCGAATCAAGGCATTAATGCGTTCCAGCGTTGTCTGAAGCTCTCCCAGAATCGCAGCGGCTTGGATAATGACAAACCCCGAAAAGTCCTCGGCGTTCGTCTCCACGATCGGTTCCGTTTTTCTGTCGGACGCTTTCACGAGATCACGATACATGCAGCCGAGCAGCTTGCGGAAGATCGTCTCACGCGCCGCCTCGCCGTGAAAAGCGGTATGCGTAAGACAGAGCTGATAATAGTTGGATCCGAGCACCTGGAAGATTGGGGTTACGCCATCAATGATGAGCCGTCCCCGTCCGCGAGTAGGCATGTTCACAAGACGCGTCTGCCCGTCCTCCCACACCTGAACTCCGAAAAGCGTTTCCACCACCATGCCGGAATTGTAAACACCGGGCGGACGGGCCTGGCAGAAGAGATGCACCGTTCCAGCTTTCTCCGAGAACGGCGGGTTGCTAATGGTGGTACTGTAACAGTAGACGAAGTGCAGACCGGCAAAACGCGAGAGCGCCTCCACCTGCCGCATGTCGGACTCCACCATCGGCTTCGCTTGGATGAACCCGCCGGACGTAGGTGTTTCGTCCACGTTGAGCAGCTCGGCATTCGGCTCTTTTGCCACGAGCAACGCGAATGATGCGACATCAATCTCGCAGGATTCGAGCACCAACTCACGTCCCTGCTCGCGGCCGCGCCGCTGCAACATCTCCACCGCTTCGTTGCTGGCCGCCTCACCGGTGAAGGTGAGAAGGTCCACGATGATGTCAAAGTCATTGGAAACCACCGTCACGCGCTTCGTCGCAGTAGCCGTCGGCAGCTCAACCCCGAGCCACCGCATGATGAGCACCGGCACCGCGAAGGCGTACCCGGATTCAAACAGTGGGCTTGTCATTTCAAACTCTCCTTCATGTCAAAGGGCTGTTTCATCGCCGCGAGTACACCTCGCACGATGCTGGCTAAATAATAATGAAATAAAAGGCGGGCGTCAAGCCGCTGCAGAGTTGCTCGCACCTTCGCCATTCACACGATATTCGTTATACTGAAAGCGATGAAAAGCCGCGCTATCCTCTATATCCTCCTCGCCGCCGCGATCCTTGTCGCAGTCGCGGGATTTGTTGCTGACTTCAAAAATACCGCCTTTTATGGCGGCGTGGACCTGCGTAACCGCGTCACCGCCGCGCGTGTCGCTCAAGAGTTAAAACAAGACCCGTATTTTTATAAATGGTCGCCCAAAGAAAGCGACCGCTATCTTGATCCATCAGACAACACAGCAATCCCCGTCGCGCGCGTGACGGTGCCTCCGACCGTATTGCTTTTCCAAAACCTCATCTCGGCGCTCCCCTACGGCACCCAACGGTGGATTTGGTTTGCATTCCAATGGGCCGCGCTTATTGCGTCGCTCGCACTCCTCGCACAATACGTCTATCGCGTCAGCGAAGAATCATGTGCAAAGCGCAACCGTTTACTCGTCATAACGCTTGGATTGCTATTCATTTCCGGAAGTTCTTTTTGGCGGCTCCATGTTGAACGCGGACAAATATATGTGTGGTATGTATCGCTCTTCAGCGCAGCGCTTTATTTATACAGTCGAGCAGAAGAAAAATCCTCCGCCCTTCAGGCACCTCCTTTAACAAAGGAGGAATATGAGTGGCTTCCGCTCGCCGCGAGCGGACTCATTCTCGGCTACCTCATCAGCTTGCGCCCGCCGTTTATTTTTGCAATTATCCCGTTTCTGCTTTATAAAAAATTCAAATTTGTATCATTCGTCGCTGCCGGCGCGCTAACAAGCGTCCTTATCACCGGATTATTTTTCCCGTTCGCGCTATGGAAAAGCTACGAACAATCGGCCACGTTTCAAGGCGCGATGCGTACGGATGCGGCAACGAACTTCACATCAGTTGGCGTTGATGTCGCCGAAGGCATGAACATTCACGAATTCTTGAGCGTGCCCGGAGAAGACAGCTCGCTCCAACGCATCATCCGTGGTGCAACAGGACAATGGGTAGGAAGCGCGACGCTGGCGCTGCTGCTTGTTATCACAACCGCGCTTCTTGCGTTTTTTATGTATCGTTTCCATCCGTCGCTTTCTGTAGGGACAAATGATTTATTTCTTGCCGGCATCGCATTTACCATGCTCGCGGAATTATTCATTCCCGCTCCGCGCTGGCCGTACGCGGACGTCATCTGGCTTATTCCTTTGGCATTGCTCGTACAAAAACTAAGCACAACGACACGCGGCACGTTACGCAGCACCGTGCTCGGCCTCATGCTTACGGGACTCATGCTTAATACCGGAGTACATGGCATCTCCCGGCTTACACTCCTTGGCGAAGGTCTGTTTATCGGGGCATTGCTTCTTGCGCTTTTGAGTAAGGAAAAGAAATCCTCCGCCTTTCAGGCACCTCCTTTAGCAAAGGAGGAATAACAACAGGACGCATTCTCCCTTTTCTAAAGGGAGGGAACCGCTTGCGGTGAGGGATTTTTTCGCGTCCAACAAAGTAGCGTAATCGAATAAATCGCAAGCGTAAACAATATCGGATTCAACGGAATCCGCAGACGCGCGCCGCTGATGGGCGAAGAAAGCAACGCGTAAAGGAGAATTGCCACGACAAAAAATATCGTGGTTTTTTTGATTCTCCCTTCACGACGCCATTCAACAAACGGACTCACAATTGCGAGTAGCGCGACGATAATAAAAAAGAAGTTTGCAATCAGCGCGAGTAAAAGTACCGGATGCGCGGCAACGCGCCCCGCTGCGATAACAAAACGAAACGCACCGATGTCGTCGTAAAGTGCCTGCTCATCTTCATATCTAAACCCCAGCTGCGGGATAGAATAAAAAAAGTTATTATACGCCGCGTTTGTGAAAAGGCTCGGCATGTGCGTCACGTGAAACACCCCATAGGCGAAGGGGTATGCGCCGATAAACCGCACCGCCTTTGCTTGTATCTCGGGAATGCGCGATACGTCATAGCGGAAATTTACATCCAAAAGATCGTCGGGCGCAAGCGCCACCCCGCGCTCTGCAAAAAGTTTTGGGAAGTGCGCCTGAAGCCACAGAGAAAAATCCCCGGCGTTATACGCGTAAAGGTTGTATCCGGATTGCGAAGAAAAATCCCACGTGTGAAGCGTGAGCCGATTGCGGATAATCCAGGGCGAAAGTATGACGAAGAAAACCGTAAGCGGCACAAGAAGCGCCCTCCATTCGCGCAACCGCGATCCCGCGAGCACATACGCGAACGGAATCATCACGACAAAAAACAAGGCGAATTGTTTTAAGAGTGCCGCAATCGCAAGTGCTACGGCGCCAACGAGAAGATCGCGAGGTTTCGCGCGCTGCACATAGAACGCAAAATTAAACATCGCAACAATAAACAGCAAACTAAAAAATGACTCGGTCATAATTTGTCCTCCGATAAGCGCGCCAAAAGGCTCAATGGCGAACATGAGCGCCGCGGCAAACACGATTTTTTCCGGAAAAATCCGCCGGCCAAGGAGAAATACGAGTACCGCGGCGCCGGACATCACAATTGCCTGAATTGCCGCAAGGACATACCAGGAAATCCCAAACTTTACGAACGGCAAAAGTATCAGCGGATAAAGTGGCGTCCGGAAACTGTCGGGGCTCGGCGGCACGTCATAGCCCATAGAGTAAATGCCGTGGGTCAAAAGATTTTTTGCCGCCTGGATGTACGTGTAGCTATCGTGGTAGAGTAAAGAATTTTCATCGGAAAAGGCAAAAAGAAAAACAACACGCGTGAGGAGCGCAATGGAAAAGATAAGTATGGCGGCGCGTTTCATGAGAAACAAGGTTAGCCTTCGATAAACTCAGGCAATAAATTTTAACATTAGTTCCTGAGCCGGTCGAAGGACTACCTAAACGAGTCTCGCGTCGGGACCCTTGCCGAACTTTGCCGCCGCTAGCTTGGCTGCGTGAAGCAAGGAATCAAACGTACCCGCGTCGGTCCAATCGCCTTTCAAGATATCGTACGACATCAGCCCCTTTTGCACATACATATTGTTGAGGTCAGTGATCTCCAATTCGCCACGCTTTGAAGGCGCCAGGTTCTTTACGAGATCAAACACAGCCCCGTCATACATATAGAGACCGGTGGTAATGAGGTTTGACGTGGGCTTCTTCGGCTTTTCCTCAATACGTACGACTCTGCCTTTTTCAAGATACGCCACACCGAACCGCTCCGGATCCGGAACTGATTTCAAAAAAATCTTCGCTCCTTTTCCCTTTTTCGCGAATGCCTGCGCGGATTTCTTAAAATTTTCCTCAAAAAGGTTGTCACCAAGAATCACCATCAGCGAATCGCCATGCGCAAAATCAGCCGCGAGCGCCAACGCTTGCGCAATGCCTCCGGCGGCCTCCTGCACGGCATAAGAGAACCGCACACCATGCTCTTTGCCGGTGCCGAGCAAGTTCACAAAGTTGCCAGCATGTTCGCGTCCGCACACAACAAGAATTTCCGTAAGTCCCGCGCCGACCAGAGTGGACAGCGGATAATAAATCATCGGCTTATCGTAAATCGGCAACAAGTGCTTGTTGGTGACGTTCGTAATCGGCGCAAGCCGTCTGCCGTTTCCTCCCGCAAGAATGACTCCTTTCATAGTGGTATTGGTCCTATTGGACTTATAAGTCCTATTAATCCTATACAAGCTTCTTCGCAACCGCCTTCACCCAATCACCATTCTTTATATACCATTCTACGGTTTTTTGCAAGCCATCTTCAAAATTATGCGCCGGCTTATAGCCCAGTTCGCTCGCGGCCTTGGTGTAGTCAATAGCATAACGGAGATCGTGGCCCAGGCGGTCATTCACGTACGTGATGAGCGACTCGTCCTTCCCTACATGCCGCAAAATGGTTTTTACCACATCAATATTCGCCCGCTCCGCCCCTCCGCCGATGCAATACGTCTCACCGACCCGTCCCTTAGTAATGATCAGCTCAACGCCACGGGAATGATCCTCCACATGCACCCAATCGCGTACATTCACGCCCCTACCATACACCGGCAAAGGTTTCCCTTGAAGCGCGTAAGTAATCATCAGCGGGATAAGTTTTTCCGGCGTCTGATACGGTCCATAGTTGTTACTGCAATTAGAAATAGTGAGCGGCAATCCGTAGGTATGCGCGTACGCGCGCGCGAGCATGTCAGATGCCGCCTTGGACGCGGCGTAGGGGCTGCTTGGTTGGTATGGTGATTGTTCATTAAACTTGCGCGTATCATCCAACGCCAAACTGCCGAACACCTCATCGGTTGAAACATGGTGAAAACGCGCTACCTTTGCCTCAAGCGCCGCCTGAAGCAGCACTTGCGTACCCAACACATTCGTCACCACGAAGGGTGCCGCATCCGCAATGGAGCGGTCCACGTGGCTTTCCGCGGCAAAGTGCACCACGGTGTCCGCGCCTTTCATCGCCTCGCGGACAGTCGCGGGGTCGCAAATATCGCCATGTATAAATGCGTAGTTCGGATGCTTGGCGATCGCCTCAAGATTTTCCAAATGTCCGGCGTACGTCAGTTTATCAAGATTGACAATCTTGTCCTCGGGGTGGTGCTTCATCCAGTAATGGATGAAGTTGCTCCCGATAAACCCTGCACCACCCGTAACAAGTATTTTCTTTTCTTTTTTTGTCGCCATCAACGTGTTCATAAACACAAGTATGACCTCATACGTGGTGCGGGGTAAATCCAGCTCCGCCGGTAACTAAAAGTTTCATATGGTTTTTGTTGTCATTCTGAGTACAGCGAAGGATCTCCGGAGATTCTTCCTCGCTTATGGCGAGTCAGAATGACCGTGTGTACATATAACTATGCCACCACGGATGCGGTTTTCCCCTTCCGCACCAGTTCCCGCGCATGTGCAATCATAAGCGCAAGGAAATACACGTGCTGCCACATAGTAAAAAATTCATAGCGGAACGGGGTAGTTTCCTTGAAACCGTGGAGTAAATACAGCCGCGGAATGCGCCAGAACAAAAAACCAAAAATAACGCGCAAACGGTAATAGATGCCCCAGCGGAAAAACGATGCCCATGAATCAAACGCCAATGTCTCAAACTCCCAGCGGGTATATTTTTTTTGATATTGCCAGTAGTTCCTGACGCGCTCCGACGAAATCCGGAAATCGTAAAAACTTTTCGTGGTGCCGACCCGATACTTCGTTTTGTCATACACGATATGATCGTGCACTTTCCCCTTAAAAAACGCGCCGGTTTTCCGGTTAAACAGTCGCAACTGATACGCGGGGTACACCGAGGCGTACTTCACGAGCTTGTCATCAATAAAAATCCTGCTCGGCATACGGTATAGGAGATACGAGGGGTTGGGGTTCTCCACGATACTGCGGATTTCTTCAGCGGTATCGGGCAAGAGCGCATCGTCGGCGTCCATAAAAAAATACCAATCGTATGTCGCCGCGGCCATGTTCCGCATACGCACATTCGCCTTGTCCTTCACACAGGGCAAGTTCGGCTCGTCGGAATCATATTGCTTAATGATTTTCGCGCCGTATCTCCGCGCAACTTCAAGCGTATCATCAGTGCTGTTGCCGTCGCACACAATAATCTCGGCAAAATCCTTAAATGATTCAAGACACCGGCCAAGCGTTTTGCCGGCATTCAGCGTCAGGACTCCTACTGAACATGGGATTTTCTTAGAGCTCATAGTGTATAAAGTATTGTGTATCAAGAAGTGAGTATGGGCGCAAGGAGTGCATACAGCCTTCTTGATACTCTATACTTGATACCTCCCCACTTACAACCTCTTGACTTTCGTTGGCGTTTCAACTATACTAGTCGTAGCACGAATCGGCAATCAAACGCTTGTTTTCACTGCGGTGACGCGGTGCAAGCGTGGGTTCCATTTCAAAGAGGTGAAACATGCGCGGACAGCCGCTATCCTACGACGAGTGGGTGCTCGCACTCACCGAGATGGCCAAGGGGCGCGGGACATACGACAGGATCGGAGACGCCATCCCTCTCGCGCTCTCGGAGAACGAGGCAAAGCTCGCTGGGGAATTACTCTGCCGGGCAACGCCAACGCCAACACTCGAATGGCCGATTCTGAAGGCCATCTGGGATCACCGACTCATTCGGATGAATCCGATGGAGCTCTGGATCCTCGACAAGTCAATGTTCGAAACTGAAACTGACGAAACGCCGCGCGTTCTGCTCTCCCGCCGTCCCGACAACGATCCCTACTTCCCCGGCCAATGGCATAACCCGGGTGGCTACGTCGGGGGAGGAGAATCTACCGATAAGGCATGCGAACGAGTCGCACTCAAGGAGACCGGTGCGTCGCTCGAGAACTGTGTGCTGATCGGAGTTGGCGACTTCGTGAATCTGAGTCGTGATCCCGAACTCTCGCTCATCTTCCTCTGCACGCTGGGTGACGCGCCGAAGCTTAGCGATACGCTTCGATGGTTCCCGGTCAACGAACTCCCGGAGAGCATGATGGAACATTCCAGGGCGATGCTCGAACAGCGCATAGTCCCTTATGTACAGATTGGGAGAAGGTACAGCACACACCAAGGCGCCTTACAAGCGCTGATGGAGATGGCTACGCTCATGCAACCACTCCAGATGCCGGACAACAAAAAAGTAAGGTAACCGTACAAGTACGCGAACGCGCGAAGCCCCGAGACCCACAAGGTCTTGGGGCTTCTACATTTTCACCACCAACCACAACTAATCCTTTGTCGCGAGCGCGAATAACATCTCTCGCATGTTTGGAAACGGTATCGCAAGCAACATCGCGATATGCCCCAATGCCTTTCGCGGATGAAGCAACCTCCGCCAGCTGAAAAACGAATTTTGCGTGGTGATGGATACGGCAGAAAATCCGGTCCATTCAAGCATCGCGCGGAGTTCGGAAACAGTGAACTCTCTCCGATGTCCGGTAAAGTGCTCCCCACGGTCAAAATAATCTTTGATGTCCCACATAGGGCTCCGTCCGAACATAAACCGTGCTCTCCGCAACAGATTCGCAAGGTTCGGCGTCGTCACCAAAAACACACCTCCGGGTGTTAATACTCGTTGCACCTCAGCAAATAAACCTTTTGGCGAATGTAGCAAATGCTCAATAGTGGCGTCGGAGTTCACCGCGTCAAAGGCGCTGTTCTCAAACGGCAGCCGTGAAAGAATGTCGTGTTCAATGACGGTAATGCCGTACGCGTCCCAAACGCGCCGCAACGCCTTAAAATCCGCGATGCGATACGGATTGTCGCTCGCGCTCGGAAAAATAAACTTATCAACGCCCGTTACTTTGCCCCCGAGTTTTTGGAGCGCAAGCGCCATAATACCGACGCCGCACCCGAGGTCAAGAATACGCTTGCCCCGAATAGCGTCACGGCTTCCTAAAAGTTCCAGCGAATATAAAAATCGCTTAAAATCCACCGCGTATGGAACGGAAAAATCGCCGAGGTCGCGATAAACCTCGCGCAACACCTTAGCGTACGTTTGCGAGGTACCATTCATAAGTCATCTTGAGCCCTTGCGGCAAATCAATGCGGTGCTTCCAGCCCAGCCCGTGGAGCCGACCGACATCCAAAAGCTTCCTCGGTGTGCCGTCAGGCTTTGTAGTGTCCCACAAAATCTTGCCCTCGTAACCGACAACACCCCCCACCAACTCGGCCAGCTCTTTAATGGACACGTCCTCTCCTGTTCCGATATTCACGATCTCAGGTTTGTCGTAATTATTCATGAGGAATACGCAGGCGCCCGCGAGGTCGTCAACGTGCAAGAATTCCCGCTTCGGACTGCCCGTCCCCCACAATGTAAGCTCCGGCTTTTTGCCAAGCTTCGCCTCATGAAACTTCCGAATCATCGCCGGAAGCACATGTGAAGTTTCCAAATCAAAATTGTCATTCTCGCCATACAAATTCGTCGGCATCACGGAAATGAAGTTTGCTCCATACTGCTCATGAAGTGATTGGCACAACACGATGCCCGCGATTTTTGCCACCGCGTACGCGCGGTTGGTCGGTTCAAGATCGCCGGTCAATAAATACTCCTCCTTAATCGGCTGCGGGCACATCCGCGGATAAATGCACGAGCTCCCCAAAAACAAAAGTTTTTTGACGCCGTTCGCGTACGCTCCGTGAACGACATTCGTTTCAATGGCGAGATTTTCGTAAATAAAGTCGGCCGGATAAGTTTTATTCGCCATAATACCACCGACTTTCGCCGCGGCCAAAAACACATACTCCGGCTTCTCTTTCTTGAAGAAGTCGGCAACCGCGCCGGCATTCAACAAATCAAGCTCATCTCGCGTCCGCGTAACAAGATTCATATAACCTTGCCTCGTGAGCTCCCGCGCAATGGCGGAACCCACAAGCCCACGATGTCCCGCGACATAAATTTTTGCGCTTTTATCCATGTGTCTAAACAAGCGTTTCCCCTTCCCGTTTCAAATCGGCGTCAGCCATGACCCTTACCAGCTCGCCAAATCCGATCTTTGGTTCCCAGCCCAAAATGTTTTTCGCCTTAGAGGCGTCACCGCGGAGTATGTCAACTTCGGCAGGTCGGAAATACCGCGGATCAACTTCAATGATAACCTTCCCCGTTTTCCGGTCAATGCCTTTTTCTTTCAAGCCCTTCCCTTGCCAGACAAGGTCAAACTTCAAATGCCGCGCCGCGGCCTCGGCAAATTCCCGAACTGAATGCGATTCGTTAGTGGCAATAACGAAATCATCGGGTTTCGGTTGCTGAAGCATCAGCCACATGGCCTCAACATAATCCTTCGCGTGCCCCCAATCCCGGTGCGCGTCCAAATTACCGAGAAAAAGTTTTTGTTCTTTTCCGAGTTTAATTCTCGCTAAACCACGGGTGATTTTCCGCGTAACAAACGTTTCTCCACGGCGCTCGCCTTCATGATTGAACAAAATGCCGTTGCACGCGAACATTCCGTAACTTTCCCGGTAATTTTTCGTAATCCAATAAGAAAAAACTTTCGCGACGCCATAAGGAGAACGCGGATGAAACGGCGTTGTTTCCCTAAGCGGAAGCTCAACGGCTTTGCCGAACATTTCGCTGGACGATGCCTGATAAAACTTTGTTTTCATCCCGCTTTCCCGTATCGCGTCAAGAATACGGAGCGTGCCCAAACCGGTCACGTTCGCGGTGTACTCCGGCATATCAAAACTGATTTTGACATGGCTCTGCGCGCCCAAATTATAAATCTCATCGGGTTTTACTTTTTCCAAAATCCTACAGATATTGCTGCTATCCGACAAGTCGCCGTAGTGCAAAAAAAGCTTCACGCCGTTCACGTGCGGATCCTGGTAAAGATGGTCAATGCGCGACGTGTTAAACGTTGAGGCGCGGCGGATAATGCCGTGCACTTCGTATCCTTTGTCCAATAAAAATTCCGCAAGATGTGAACCATCTTGACCGGTGATTCCGGTGATAAGCGCGATTTTTTTCTTTTTATCCGCCGTTCGTTTAGCCATCTTTCATCATGTCAACCATGCTGCCGATCGTTTGTTTAATGTTGTGATGTTTAAGCACAATCTCGCGCAATACCTGGTCGCGCTTCCCTTCCCGCAATACGGCAACCATGCCTGCCACTACCGCCACGTCTTTCCGCAAAGCAGCGTATGCCGCAGGTAACATGCCACGAAATGCCTCGCTTGTCGTTACGACAGGCATTCCGCAAGCCATTGCTTCTATAACTACCTTATCAATACTACCGGTTTCGCTCGCGTGGATAAACACATCATGCGATTGATACAACGTCGGTAATTCATGATAACTTTTTGCGCCCACAAAGTCAACAAACGCGGTGAGTCCTTTCTGGGCAATATACGCGCGCAAATCCGCAGCATAACGCACGTCGCTGTTAGTTGCGGGGGCACCCACAACCGTCAGCATCACGCGTTGCGGCACGAGCGCGCGGCAAACATCAAGCACGTCAACAATAAACCGAAAATCTTTTGTGGGCGACAACCGTCCGACTGCTAAGAGCTTCAGTTGTTGAGGGTCATGCGCAAATTCGCCGGAGACAAAAAAGTCGGTGTCAATGCCGTGTCCGGTAACAACTTTTTTTGATGTCTGCAACCGAAAACTTTCTTCCGACGCAGTAAACACCCGTGTCGCACAAAGCGTTGCGATACGAAGCAACAACGTCACGGACTTATGCGTATACCAAAGATATATCGGCTTACGAAACAAGGCGGCAAAGGGATAGAGCAACACCACCCACGCGGGAATCATATGCACAAAAATCGCGTCAGTTTGACGCATAGCGCGAAACGCGAAGCGGAAAAAATTAACGTACCGCCGCAGACGATCGAAGCCCGCCTCTTTGCCAAGCGAATATACCGCGACGTTTGGCGGGAAGGCATGCCTCCCCACGCGGTTCGCGATAACCTCCACTCTTTCGGCATGTTTCGCGAACTCCGAAATCCATCGGTTAAAAAACCCGAGAATGGCGTCGTTCGCGTCAACAGACTGCGTAACAATACAGAGTTTCATGTGGGAGATTGCGCATCCTCGCCGGATTTTTTTACCGCAAGAAAAAGGTACGCGGGGATACCCGGAATTGCAAACATGACGATTTCCGCGATATGCGAAAGAAAACTGAAAGAGATTGCGAGCTCGCGCCCGAAACCAAGCAGCGTCAACGCCAATGTTTTTGCTCCTTCAAACAATCCGAAATTGCCGATGGTGTAGAACGGCAAAGTTGAAGCGAGCGTCGGCAAACTCGCCATAAATACGGACTGCCAAAAACCGATTGCGAGACCCAAGCCCAGCGCGATAAACCACAGCATAAAATAAATCGCGGCCCAGACAAGCATGGTCCACATGAACGTCCGCGCGAATAACCGTGGTTCACGGCCGGCGGCAATCGTGGAGATAATCTCCCGAACTTTCTCCAACATGCGGCTACCGAAGGCATAACGCTTCAGCCGCAACAACTCAAAAAGTCCGTTAATCGCCCAAAGCACCTTCGTCTCCCAAAAAAAGAAAAGAAAAAACACCGCGAGCAATACGATGAATCCCGCGGCGGAAAGAAAAACAAGCTGTTGGGCATTTTGGAGTCCCCGCGCGACAAAGACGACAGAGACAAGCATCGCCGCGACAGTTAAAAGCATATCAAACGCGCGCGAAATAAAAAGCGATGCGACATTCACACCAAGACCCACTTTTCCGGTGCGCTGTACGTAATAGACATAAGAGAACTCCCCCATCCGCGCCGGCGCAACGCTGTTCACAAATGCATGCGCGAAAGTAATCGCTATCATGCGCCGCAATGGAATACGCCTCGCAACAAGATCCCAAAACCGCGCCGCGCGGAACGCGTTCACTACTCCATACATAGCAAATGCCGCGAGTAAATATGGCAATCGAATATTTCGCGCAAGCGTCATAATATCGCCAAAACTCATCTGCGCCAGAAGAAACCAGAGCAGGAGCAACGATAGGCTGACAGTGATTATGCGGTAATATTTTTTCATACAATACCTTCAAGCGCTTTCTTATACCGTGCGAGATACCCGGCTTTCGACGGAAGCGCCGCGAGTACTTCACTATGATGCGCCCCCATCTCTTGCCGCAACGACGGCTTTTCGATTAAACGAACGAGCGCTTCAGTAACGGCGGAAGCGTTCCCTATCGGGCAAACAATACCATTAAATCCGTCAACAATAAACTCCCCGGCGAGTCCCACGTCAGTCATCACAACCGGCAGTCCGCACGCGGCCGCCTCCACCGCTGTGCGACCATAGCCCTCATAATTTGAGGTGATCAGGAACACATCAGCGCCTTTATAATAGGAAACGGGTTCGTTTGTCCATTCTTCAAAAACAACGGTATCTTGCAACTTTAAACTTGCAACTTTAAACTTGAGCGCTTCGCGCTCCGGTCCCTCCCCCATAATCACCAACCCCGCGTGCGGATACTTTTTAACGACCTCGCGCGTCGCCGCAATGCCCAAACCGATATTTTTCTCCCGCGTCAGGCGCGAAGCCATGAGGATAATTTCGCCGAACTGCGGATACTTTTTCTTTAAGTCGGATGCGGGTGGTGTGGCGCGGAGCGCCGCGGCATCAACAAAAATCGGGAGTACGGTAATCTTTTCTTCGCCGACGTCACCCTCACCGACAAGTGTACGTTTCACGCGCTCCGACACAGTCCGCACACTGTCCGCAGCGCGGACAATGCGCCGGCCGACAATAACCCGCAACCGATTTTTCCATGACTCTGCCGCAAAGTACGGGCTGAAAAAATCTGTGTGCGCCTGCACCTGTAAGGGAATCCCAAACTTCCGCTTCAGCATATAGCCCACAATGCCGGTCTCAAAAGGATCCTGAGCGCTAATCACGTAATTTCTAATTTCTAATTTCAAATTTCTAATTATGGATTTTGCAATTTTATATGCGTCCCATAAACGCGCAATCTTCCACCGCGAATTTGTCGGGTAAAAATAAACATTTCCGATTA
Source organism: bacterium (assembly GCA_030649055.1). NCBI lineage: Bacteria > bacterium. Next base: position 70,187 of record JAUSGH010000007.1, read on the forward strand.
TTTCGGATTTAGGCCTTGGAATTGGAAACTTCCTCGTTGTGAAAACGACAACGTGTAGTTCCTCAAACAGCGTGCCGTACTCAACCATCCGCCGACGAGCATCGGTGCCGTCTCCTAAAATTTTTACGTCTGTTGAGAACATTAATACCTTCATGGTCATAGGTATCGCTTCGACAAGCTCAGCAAATAATTATTTCCTGAGCGAAGTCGAAGGAATACAATAATTTAACATTAGAAATTAGATATTAGGATTTTCGAACAACCGTACGAGTTTCTCCATCATTATTTCTTTCGTGTATTGTTTCGCGTCCTCCATCGCCGTTTTCGCCAAGCGCTCACGCGCCTCCTTGTTACGCAATAAAAACTTCATCGCTTCGGCAAGCATCTCGCGGTCGTTATAGTCGAGCAATATGCCGTTGGTTTTGTCTTCAATAACTTCCGCGTTCCCTCCGACGGCAGTGGTAATAACCGGCACGCCTAAGCTCATCGCTTCAACCAGCTGATGCGAAAAACCTTCATATCCCGTGTTCAGCACAAAAAGATCTGCGCCTTTCAAGTAGCGCGCCAAGCGGTCGCGCGATAACTTTCCCATCAGCACCACGCATGAGGCGCAATGCATATGCTCAATTTTTTCTTGAAGCACGGCCTGATCGGGCCCGTCACCGACGATAAACAGTTTTGCGTCGGGGACAGTCCGCGCGACATCAAAAAACGCCTCAATGAGCGTCGCAAATCCCTTCCACGGCACGAGACGCCCCGCGGAAACAACAATTGGTCCCTTCCACCCCAACCGCTCGCGAATTTCTTTTTTTGTTTCCGCGATTACGGGTACATCAACCGCGTTATGAATGACTTGGATTTTCTCCGGCGGCACTCCCCATGTTTCCACAATTCGCTTCAAATATTCCGATGGCGCGACAATTGCAGCGGCGCGTTTTGCGGCATAGCGCTCCGCTCGGGCGAGTAAACGCACCTGCCATCGATAACGCCGACGTTCCGCAAGCGGTGCAAAATCATCAAGAAGTTCGGTGACGCCAAACCGCTGCATGCCCTGCTCCCACGCGTAATCCCCCGTCACGCGCATGATAAATGTTTTTCGGCGCAGCCGCGCCGCGAACGCCGCAATGGTTGCCGCGCCGAACGACGAATCAACGGCGTACACGACATCAAACCGCTTTGCGAGCGTGAACACCGCCAAAAAAAACCTGACGTAACGCCAAAGCTTCCCCTTCGCCGACACAAAATGCACGCCGGGAATGCTTCCCGCGCCATTGGTCAGCACCTCAACGGCAATATTCTTCTTCGGTAATTCACGGAGCATCAATTCGGCATACGTTGCCGCCCCTCCGATCTCCGGCGGATAGATTCCTGAAACAATTAAAATGTTCTTTGTCATAGTTTATTGCCTGAGCGCTGTCGAAGGCATACATTAAATACCTCACGCATCCGCTCTGCTATGCCATCCCACTGATAGTTACGTTCAACAAGTTTCTTCGCATTTTTCACAATCGCCTCGCGCAACAATGCATTGCCCGATAAAAGACGGATCTTCGCGGCAAGATCTTTGGGATCATTAAGTTTTGTAAAAAGTCCGGTGCAATCCTTCAAACCAACAATGCCCGGATCTTTAAGAAAATCGGGGATGCCGCCCACGTTCGTTCCGACAACCGGAAGCCCCACGCTCATCGCTTCCAAGAATGAGCTTCCCAAACCCTCGGAGCGCGACGGCCGCGCGAAGATGTCCGCATCGCGCAACAATTGAGGAACCTGCTCCGGCGGTACCTGTCCCAAAAACTCAACACGATTAGCGACGGAAAGTTTCCCGGCAAGCGCTCGCAATTTCGCCTCCTCTGGCCCACCGCCGACAATACGCAATCTGAAACCGCCGCCGTTTTTTTGAAGTTCCGCAACAGCCCGAATAAGAATATCCACCCCATTTTTCAGCACCAACCTCGACGTCGTGACGATAACAACCTCGTTTTGCTTTCCCGCTTTCTTGCTTCTTTGCTTTCTTGCTTCTTTGCTTTCTTGTATAGCGACCCCATTCGGAATGACTGCAACCGGCGCCTTTGCTCCATGCCTCCGCGCAAAATCCGCCAAGTAGTTACTGATGACCTGCACGCGGTCCGCGCGCCGGAACAACATCCGCCAAAGCGGGTAAAAAATCCCGACTCTTCGCAAAATATGCGCCTCCGAATCCCCCTCCTGCAGCGTCAAAAGCAGTGGAACCCACGGATGTCGTAACTTGAATATCAGCGCCGCAATGCCTCCATATGACGCCATAATGGCCCAAATGAGGCGAAACGGCCGCACCCGATGCGCCGCCTCCGCCGCGCGCCATGCGCGAAACACATACCGCAGCTTTTCCCATGGATGCCCGTAGTAATCGCCCGCCTCGCCGCCCTTGCCCAACCGATGCACCGCGACGCCGCCCAGAACTTCTTTCTCATTCCAGCTTTTGTCAAACTTATGCGTAAAACAATCAAACTGAAAATCATTTTTGAGACGACCGGTAATTTCTTTCACCGCCAATTCCGCCCCGCCGACAAACGGCTCATACGCCAACAAAAAAATCGCCACCCGCGGCTTATCGCGTTCGGTCGGAATAACCGTAATAGGTACTTGTATCTTTCGCTTAAATGTTGTTGTCATTGCGAGGCGAAGCCGAAGCAATTTCATGCCGTCATTGCGAGGAGTAGCAACGACGAAGCAATCTTACATTTATAACAGCTGTCATTGCGAAGCCGATGGCTATCGACTGAAGCAATCTTACAATAATGTACGCGAACGAATATCTGTATTTTATCATATAACTCGCCCACACAACGCATGGTTATTGAGGGATACAAAATAGAATCTGGTCGCGCGACAGGGTCGCGCGACCAGAGGAAATCCCTGCCTGCGGCAGGCAGGCGAGTGACCGAGGGTCGCGAGGGTCCGAGGGGACCCAAGCAACCCAAGGCCCGACTACTTGCTGACAAGGCGACGGCTGCTGGAGTCCACGCCGAAGCTGAACCAGTAGCAGTCGCAGCAGAAGCCGCTCGCATCGCGATAGACGTACCAGGCGCAGCAGCTGCCGCAACGCCGGAGACGCCAGACGGTCTTCCCGCACGGCGTATAAGTATTCACCGGGAAGTCCGCTTCCGAAATCTTCCCGGCGTTCCCCTCGTCGCAGAGACGGAATGCGGCGCGCTGGCCGAACTCCGCGCTGCGACG
>JAUSGH010000008.1 GCA_030649055.1 bacterium
CATCGCTACGCAACTTATTGATGCGGCTAAGCGATTGCACCGCGTGACGTTCGGCGTCGCGCCACTACCGGAAAATTATAACGTAGGATTAAGTGGCGTCACCGTTGCTGTCGCAAAAGTAGAGAATGGTAAACGTGAAGAGGTGATGAAAAAATTCCATCGTTTTGTACCGCGAAATCAGCTATTGCATGAAACGCTCCCCGCCGGTTCATACGAGCTCACGTTCACTCCGCGGAATGCAAAAGGAGGGGATGGAGAGGCGGTGCTAAAGATGATGGAATTAAACGGTGCGTCAATTGGCGAGGTTGTTCTGCGAGAGCAAAAATCGGTACGAGAAGTTGATGTGTCAAAAGCGGTGGAGGAAATCATGGAACAATTATTCGCTATTTTCAATCAATTGAAGGCGTTGTTGGGCGTCCGGTTGGGAAGGTAGCACATTTTCGGAAAATAACGGTCATTGACGCACCGCCATGCAGGGCGTTACGGTGAGAGGAGTGGTCTGATGTATGTTGGAGGTGCGCAATGATTCTGCAACCGTCCGGCATATTGCCGGCATGGGTGGAGGACGGTGATCCTTGTCCGCTTTCTTTCACCGAGTCCGCCGGGGAAGGGGACTGGGTATTGAACATCATACCGCCCGGAAAAGGGAATCCGGACGACGTCCGCGCGGGTCGCGTGCAGTTCTGTCATCACAAGAACGATGACCGGATTCGCGCCCAATGCCTCTACATGTTTGGGAGCGCCGAGCCGTTTCTTTGGCGCTTCTGGTTTGCCGATCCGGACGGGCGTGATTCGGAGTTTGAGTGGATGGTGAGGTTCGGCGGTAAATGGTGGTGGGTGCCGCTTCGTGAAATCACGAGCGACACGGATAGCCCGCACTCCATTCGCTTTCACGTGATGGTGGATACTGCCACGCATGGGGGGCTTCCGTGGCGCGCGAAAAAGGTCTTCGTCATCGTGCTGAACAACCATGGGAAGTTGCTCTATCGCGAAGTATTCGTGAACCCGGACTCTGTCTGAACGACAGCGCAGAGCCCGGGTTTGCCATTTTACGTAACTGCTCACAAGACTGAGTAATCGCGTCATTGCGAGGAGCCAGCAGGCGACGCGGCAATCTTACTTTATTATCTTTATGAATATCTATGTAAGATTGCTTCGGATTACCTCGCAATGACGAATACCGACGTACTCAAGGTTGTGAGCAGTTACCATTTTACCCCTTGACAGAGATAGTCGTCGCACCGTACATTGAAGGGTATTAGCACTCTTCAGTCGGGAGTGCCAAAGAGTAATCGCGAATGACGCGAATCTTGGCTACATTAATAATGCGAATAGGACATGGGCGCAAGGAGTTATTCGCGTTATTTTTAGCCCCTGATTTGCGATATTCGTGAACACTATACATGTTTAACCCATTATCAAATCATCTCTTTATAGAAGCGGCGACGGAGGATAAAAAAACAAAGTCCGGCATCGTGCTTCCGGATTCCGCGGAACGTGAAAAGCCGATGCTCGGCAAAGTTGTGGCGGCAGGGCCGGGGAAATTGAACGAAAAAGGGGAGCGCATCCCGATGTCGGTCAAGGTCGGCCAAACGGTACTCTTTAAAAAATACGGTCCAGACGAGATTGAAGTTGAAGGAAAAAAATATCTCGTCGGGGACGAGGATGACGTGCTTGCCATTATCGAGTAATGGCAAGCAATTTCTAATTTCTAATTTCAAATTTCTAATTAATGTATGGCAAAACAACTACTTTTTAACGAAGACGCCCGCGCGGCGATGAAGAAAGGAATTGATAAGCTCGCCGAAGCGGTAAAGATGACGCTTGGCCCCCGTGGCCGGGCGGTGGTGATTGAAAAGGGTTACGGCGCGCCGCAGGTAACTTTTGACGGCGTGACGGTTGCGAAAGAAATTGAGCTGGAGAATAAATTTGAAAATCTCGGCGCCGAGCTTATTAAGCAGGCGGCGGACAAAACAAACGACAACGTGGGTGACGGCACCACCACGTCCGTGGTTTTGGCGCACGCCATGATTGACGAGGGCGAAAAAACTATCCGCGAAAAAGGATTCAACGTCATCCAGCTTGCGGAAGAGTTGAAAGCCGCGGGCGCGACAGTCGTGAAAAATTTGGAATCCCAGCGCGAGGTCATTAACGACAACAAAAAGATTGAAGAAGTTGCAACGCTTTCGGCAAAAGATGCCTCCGTTGGTAAACTGATTGCCGAGGTGATGCATAAAGTTGGCCGCGATGGCGTGGTAACCATTGAGGACTCCAACACCACGGCGAATTCGTACGAAGTCGTTGAAGGTATGCAGTTTGACCGCGGCTATATCTCGCCGTATATGGTGACGAACGCGGAACGCATGGAGGCGGCGTTGGAAGAGCCGTTGATTCTTGTCACGGACAAGAAAATTTCTTCAATTAAAGAAATGCTCCCGTTGCTTGAGAAGCTGGTTGAGCAAGGGAAGAAGGAGCTCGTGATGATCGCGGAGGACGTTGACGGCGAGGCACTCGCCACGCTCGTGGTTAATAAAATCCGGGGAATCTTCACCGCAGTCGCGGTGAAAGCGCCGGGATTCGGCGACCGGAAGAAAGAAATGCTGCAGGACTTGGCGGCGGTAACCGGAGCGACGCTCGTGACCGAAGAACTCGGTAAAAAGATTGAAGACGTGGAGATTGGCGACTTAGGCCATGCGCACCGGGTGGTGGCGAACAAAGACAATACAACTATTGTCGGCGGCGCGGGCGACAAAAAAACGATTGATGAGCGCGTGACGCAGCTCAAAGCCCAGATCAAAAAGACCGATTCCGAATACGATAAAGAAAAATTGCAGGAACGTGTCGGTAAATTGACCGGCGGAGTTGCCGTGTTGAAAGTCGGCGCGCCGACGGAGTCCGCACAAAAAGAATTGAAACAGCGTGTGGAGGATGCGGTTGCGGCAACCCGCGCCGCGATGGAGGAAGGAATTGTGCCGGGCGGCGGCATTGCGCTGTTTAACGTGTTCCAGACGGAAAAAGCAGGCGCGAAAGGTGATGATGCGCCGGTAATAAAAGCCGCGCGCGCAATTCTAATGCACGCGTTGGAAGCGCCTTTGACCGCGATTGTAACCAACAGCGGCCAGTCGCCGGCGGTGATTATGTCGGAACTCGGTAAACAAAAAGCCGCGGCGAAAAGTGACGGCATGTGGGTAGGATTTAACGCCGACAAAGGCGAAATTGGTGACTTGCGAAAATCCGGAATCATTGACCCGCTGAAAGTCACGAAGACCGCGTTTCTGAACGCGCTCTCGGTTGCGAGCAACTATCTTGTTACCGGCGCGGCAATCACGGAGATTCCGAAGAAAGAAACTCCGCCGATGCCCGGAGCGGGCGGGATGGGGGGAATGGGGGAGTACTAGCGTCAAGAAAGCAAAGAAGCAAGAAAACAAGAAAGCAAGGGAACAAAAACCGGTCGCCCTAGGCGACCGGTTTTTGATTGATAAATGCTCATTTCTGAACGGCTCAACGGCGCCCGCCCGTTGAGCCGTTAGCGGTTTCGGGATTTTTAGGTCCGTCATTGCGAGGAGGCCACAGCAGTGGACGACGTGGCAATCTTACATTATTCTGAATGCAGCATCGCAATTGGAGGAGGTTCATCATGGTTGATCGCCGCAAGGTTCGGGAGTCATTCGACGACACGCTCAACCGCATTAGCCGGAACATTGCGCGTATGGCGACGCCTGATCAGATCCCGCGCACGGTCTTCGTGAGCATGGGTCCGGGGTGTGGTTGCACACTGAAAACCGTATACCCTCCCGACTGGGAGTTTGGTCCTGGGGAGAATCCGCAGGATCGTCCGGCGGAAGAGGAGGACGAGCGTTCTCCCGGCGCTCCGCACAACATCGACTAGACGTTCGTTCGCAAGGCCCCCGCGACAAGGTTGTCGTCGGGGGCCTGCATCATTTATAATCAGAACAATGGCTGCTAATAAAGATAACAATCTCGCCGCGTATACGCCGGATTTTTCACCGTACCACTGGACCGAGCGTGACCGAACGTATCTGGAACCATTTGCCACAAACATCGACGGCTTCGTGTCGGTGCTTTTGGGAACCTTGCCGCCGGAGATTACGGGCGCCTTGTGCAGCCGCGCCAGCCGCGCCGCAAGCTCTTTGCTGGAGGTGCTGCTCAAAGAATACATCTATCCGATTGTTGACGGCGAAGACAAAAAACTTGCGAAAGAACTGGAAGATACGGTGCAGTTTTTGCGCACGCGCGGATTCAAAAACATTTTGAACAACCAGCGCGCGCAGGCGTTTTACGCGAAGTGGCTTTCGCAGTACGGCGACGACTCCATCGCGCAGATGACCGGCACACATTTGGTCTTCTGGGGCATCTCCAATGTCGCGATGAAATTTATTGAAGACCAGCGCGTGGGGCTTGAACCGATTGAAAAATCAACCCGCTATGTGAACTTCGGCAATAAAATTAACGGCCGTTATCTTTACTACATCCCAGAACCGGATCTTGACCGCCTGAAAATCACGAGCGCCTATCGCCAAACGCTGGACGGACTTTTTGATACCTACACACAGCTGCTCCCGCCGATGGTGGAGTGGCTCAAGAAAAATTACAACGATAAGGATTCAGTGCTGGAGAAAAAAGCGTTTGACACCTTGCGCGGTCTCCTGCCCATGGCGACGCTCTCGCAAGTCGCGTTTCGCGGCAACGCACAGGCCTTGGAGTACCTCATTAACCGCACCTCAAAACATCAATTGGGTGAGTTGCGTTGGATTTCGCGTGAGGTGAAGCGCGAACTGGACAAAGAAATCCCGTCGCTTTTGCTGCGTGTTATGGATGAAAAATCACAGGAGTACCAGGGGTATTTGGCGGGGAAGCGTGCCTCGGTGCGGGAGTTTATTGGTTCGGCGAAAAAGAAAATAGGGGCGGCGTTGCATGAAGCCGGCGATAAGGCGGAAGTGAAACTCGTGGACTATGACCCTGATGCTGAAACAAAAATTCTTGCCTCAATATTATTCCCGGAATTGCATGGCGGCTGGGCAGCCTCCGTGAAAGCGGTGAAACGCTTATCGCAAAAAGAAAAAACCGCCCTCTTCGCCTCGTATCTTTCCGGGCGCAAGGCGCGTTGGCACAAAGTCGGCCGCGCGTTCGAGAATTCGTATCTGCGGTATGAAATTACGATGGACGCGGGCGCGTACCGCGACCTACACCGCCATCGCATGATGACGCAGGAGCGGCAGCTTTTTTCCACACATCACGGCTATGATGTGCCGAAGGAACTTGTTGAGGCAAAGCTTCTAGGCCACTATAAAAAAGCAATGGAATCAGCCGATAAATTCTTCCGCAAGGTGGAAAAGCTGGATCCCGAGCTTGCGCAGTACGTGGTGCCGATGGCCTACCGCGTGAGGTTTTATCAGTGGCAGAATTTCCGCGAACTCTTTTGGGAAGCGGAACTCCGCACCATCTCGCAGGGCCACCCGAACTATCGCTTTATTGAGCAGGAAAAATACCGTCTGGCAAAAGAAAAATTCCCGTCGCTTTGCGCCGCAATGCTCGTGGATATGAAGGAATATAACATTGCCCGTCGCGGCACGGAGGAGAAAATTCTGGAGAAGGAGAAGGATATTATGGAGAAATTAGGGAAGAGAAAGGCGTAAGCGATTATGCTTTCTTTTATCGTCGCGCTAGATAACAGGAGAGGTATCGGATTAAAAAACGGCTTGCCGTGGACGTTGCCGGCGGATTTGCGGCACTTTAAGGAAGTGACGATGGGGCACCCGATTATCATGGGCCGTAAAACCCATGAATCCATCGGCCGCGCCCTGCCGGGACGGAAAAATATCATCATCACGCGGCAAAAAGATTTTGTGGCGCCCGGGTGCGAGGTGGTGCAGTCGTTTGATGAAGCACTCGTGCGCGCGGGTGAGGGCGAGGTGTTTGTCATCGGCGGCGGAGAGATTTTTGCGGCTGTGTTGCCGCGTGCGCAAAAACTGTACGTGACCGAAGTGAACCACGCGTTTCAGGCCGATGTATATTTTCCCGAGTTTAATAAAAACGAATGGCGCGAGGTGAGCCGCGAGCCGCACGCCGCTGACGAGAAGAATCCGTACGCGTATTCGTTCGTGGTGTATGAGCGCAGATAGTATTAGTAGGGCGACGTTTCCCTAAAAACACGAACCGCCCCGATTGCCGGAGCGGTTGCGCGATCTACGAGCGACCCTTGTCGCCCTTCTTGTTTTTCTGCTCTTCCAGCAGCTGCTTCACCTCGCGAAGCAGCGTGACGGTTTCCTTGAGCAGTGTGACGACCTCAGTGAGCTTCCCAACCACCTGCTTGAGCAGCATTTCTACCAGACCCAACAACATGGCTGTTCTCCTTGTGAGATTGGCGGTATTGCGACGGGTTTGCTGCAATTAACATAGCACAAAACCCATCTTTAGGCACGGTGTGGTATGCTGTTGGGAGCGTGACACTTTGTCGGTATGAAGGAGCGAGCGATGGCAGAACAGTACGACTTGGACGGGCGCAGTCGTGAGCGAAGCATCCAAGCGTCGCTCAAACACTATCAGCCGGCGTATCTCTTCGTCCGCGATGTCGGCGCGAGGGGCGGGGCGACTCGTGTGCATTGCGTCTTGCGGAAGCGCGACAACCTCGCGATTACGCCGGTGCAAGGCGGATACTCCATCCGCGTAAACGGCAAAGAAGTGTTCTTTTTTGTGGTTGAGAAAACACGCGAATATTTGTGGGGAAAGCATTGGGCGCTGGAGTATCGGCGCATGTACCCCAAAACTCCGGAATGTCCGTATGGCCGCATGCACATCGTCGGCCGGCCGTATGAAAATCCGGATGACCCGAAGCTTCCGGAAATCACCGAGAGCGTGCTTCGCTCGGTGAACTACGGCTATCTTCTTGAGGTGCGTTTCAAGGGGAAGGTGTGTCTGCGGCGCACGCGTCCGGATAAGGCGCAGCCCGGCTGGTCCTACTGGTCAATCATCCCGCCATCCTAGATTCTGGAGGCGGGATGAACTATTTTTACTTATGTAGCAATTCCATAGTTTCTTTTGCCATTTGACCCGGTTCGTCGGTGGTTATGACTGCGATTTTGACGGGGGAGTGTTCACTGTTGATAAGCGCGTCAACGCTTACCATCCGATTATTTTTTTCTTGATCAAGCGTAATGCCGAGACCGCCAAGCCCTTCGCAGATTCTATTCCGAATG
>JAUSGH010000009.1 GCA_030649055.1 bacterium
AAATATCCGGAAAAGGTGAAAGTGTACTATGCAGGACACTCACTCGCTGATGCGTTCAGTAAAGAGTTTTGCGGCGGTCCTCACGTGGATCACACGCTCGTTATTGGCAAATTCAAGATTTTGAAAGAAGAAGCCGTCGCCGCCGGCGTGCGGCGCATTCGCGCGACGGTTGAGTAGTGCTGAGAAATGAGAACCCCGCAGTCGCCGTTGGCGACTGCGGGGGTTATGCGTTCGCGAAGTGTTGGAAGATGATCGCGACGAGCTTTTCCTTTACCTCTCGCGGAGCGCGTTGCGGAATTTCCAGCGTGATGCCGCGCTTTGCGATGCCCTTCCTTACCGCGTAGACGGTTGCCTGTCCAGCGAGGCGTTTACGCGTGAACCCACCCCCCCGCCATTGTTCAGAGAAGTATCCATTCCGGATGACGACGCTTCCCACGCCTTTCCAGTCAGAACCGGAATGGGGGTTAACGCCGATCTTCGCCGCATCGGCAAAGAGATTCTGAATCTCTTTGCTTTCGGAGGCATCGTCGGTGTCGTAAAGGTACCACTTGTTGCTCCGCTCATGGTCTTCGTGAAATGTGAGGAGGAGGTCAAACGTGCCTGTGTACATGAGCATCAGGTTCGCGCGGACTTCTGTGTCCGGCGATTCGTCGGCGAACATCCGGTTGACGTCATTGCCGGAGGCGTTTCGCCGCCTGCGGAGTCGGACGGCCGACGGGCTCATCTCCGGAACGAAGATGAAGTTGGGCATATCTTGCGCGTGCGCGCGGAGATACTCAGTCACCGGCGCGATAACGCCCCACTCATTTCCGTGTGTTCCGGAATGTATGAGCCACTTGGGATTCTTCCCGTGCGTGTAGTAGCGGAGAGTCATTCCGCAATACACGATCTTGCTTTCCTGCATTGCGGACACCCCGAAAGACGAATCTGTTTGCTACAAAGTAGCATAGTGCGAAAACAGGAAAAGGGAAAGGGCGGTCGCCTAGGCGACCGCCCTTACGTCTTCGTGTGGTTCCTTGCCCTGCTATGGAGCTTGGCAAGGCCGCGCACCCATTCCATGTTGACCTCTTCGGCCGCTTCCGGCGGCGTTGTGCCGGTGGTTTCCGTCGTGATGCTTTCCGTGCCGCGCCATGCGAGGTAGTCGGTGAATGACCCGTCCCGGCAATCCGCGATGCATCCCTGGTCGTCAGTTCGCATCGGGATGCTTTCGCCGGAAAGGATTTGCGTGTGTCGGAGCACGGGGACATGGCGCTCGATGCGATTCACGATTGTATCGTAGCGTTTGCGCCAACCGCGTTCGCCGAATGCGTAGAAGTACGCAGCCGGACGGCCGAGTTTTTCCGGATCTTCCCCGTTTTCCACGTGGCAGTGCTGATGCAGATCAAGTGCCGCGACAATGCGCGCGCCGAGAGCAAGGTCGTTGCGTATCAGCTTATGCATGAGCGCGGTTTCCTGCACAAGTGTGTCGTTAACCCCGTGCTTTGAAAGCTCGGGATCAGACGAAATGAACCGACGCGTATAGGTTTCGCCCGAGAGGAGCTCGTCCACAACCCGGCCGTCATTCATCAAGTAACGCACCCAGTCGTCATAGCCTCGCGTACCGTTCTCGCCACCCGGCTCTCCGCGCTCAAATCCCGAAGGATTCGCAAGCGGATAGACGATGAGCTTCAGACCGCGGCTATGCACCACTTCGGCAATTTCGGGCAGATGATGCAGCATCGTCTGCGCTCCCGCCGTTTCGTCACCGTGGAACGTCGCACGAATGAGCATCACCCGGTCTTTGGGCGTGATGTTTCGCGAGGCAACCCGAGTGAACGGATAGTCGTTTCCGTTGTATCGGATCGCACCCGTAAACTCTTGGATACTAAGATCTCGTCGCCCATGGAGCGATGCGACGAGAGTATCGTGGTATTCCCACGCGGTCATGGGACCCATCGCAGCACTCCTTAACAGTGGCCGATGTAACTACTGCCATAGTGGCACAAATGACCGAAATTGTGAACCCCCGCAGTCGCCAGCGGCGACTGCGGGGGTTAGTCGTGCGATCGGATGAGTTCTATCATGCCCTGAATCCAGATCGCGTACAGTTGCATGATCCTCCGGCGCAGGAATCCGTTTGTGGTGTCCACGCACGCGGCGTAGGGGACATTCAGACGCCAGAGGTGTTCGGTAAGCGATCCGTCGTAGTGGTGAATGCATCCGTCGCCATCGGTCTTCATGACGCGGATGAGCGCGAACCCATCGCTGTTTCGTTCAAACCCGTCGCTGATCCAGCGATGGCGGAGCACAGGAACGGCTTTTGCGACGCGCCGGACGATGTTTCGGAAGACGCCTTTCACGAATGCGTAGTGAAACGCTCCCGTGGGTGCTTTTCTCGCGAAGTCGTCATCGTCCTGGCTTTCATGGAGGTCAAGCGCGCCAACAATTTGCCCGTGGTGATTCCAGAAGTCGTTCCCGAGCAGATGATGCATGAGGCGCGTCTCCGGGGGCAGCCGGAGACGGAGCCGCCGGTCGGTACTCAAGAACCAGAGTTCCGACGTATCGCGCGTGCCGAGGTCATAGACAATCTCGCCGTTGCGATTGCGGTATACGAGGAAGTCGTTGTTGCCCCGCTGCAGTTTCGCGTCGCCATAGAGGTTGTAGTGCGTCCCCAGCTCAAACCCCGAGGGATTCATGAGCGGGTAGATGATGACCTTGACGCCCGCCTTGTGCGCGGCGTTAAGGATCCGGTTCGCGCTTCGGAGCATGAAGAGCGGCCCTGTTGCCTCGTCGCCGTGCATGCCGGTTGTGAGGAGCAGAATCCTATCCTTTCGCTCAATGTCGCGCGAGGCGATACGCAGGAAGCGATAGCGCTTTCTCCCGTGCTTTCCGTACGAGAGCGTGTGCCATGCAAGCGTGATGTCCGCGCGGCCCTTAAGCACGCGGAGCATGCGCGCATAGAACGCCTCCGCGGTCATGGGGCCTTTCATGGAAAGTCCTCCACAGTTGGATTTTGAGAAATCAGACTACGCTTACTATACTCCCAGAATAGAAAAAAGCAAAAAAGCATCAAAGCAAAGAAGCAATAAAGCAAAGAAGCAATAAAGCAACGAAGCAAGAACAGCCATTAGTTCTTTGTTCCATTGCTTCGTTGCTTACGTGCTTTCTTGTTTCTATGTTTGCCCTGTCGTTCCAAACCCTCCTCTTGTTTTGCGGCGCATAGATTTCACTTCATGCAGTGCCGCGCGCTTGTAGGGCATGATGAGCATTTGCGCGATGCGGTCGCCGCGCAAAATTGTTACGGGCGCGTTGGTAAAGTTAAATACAGGAAAGTGATATTCATCGCCATCGCCGGAAAAATCTTCATCGCCGATACCTAGGCCGTTCGGCGTGATGAGTCCGCGTTTATAAAATGAACTGCGCGCGACAAGCAGTACAAAATGCCCTTTGGGCGGCGCAACGGCAATATTTAACGGCACAAGCGCTGTTTGCTGTGGCGGCACGGTTACGGCTTCCCGTGCATGGCAATCAAAACACACGGCACCCTTCGTGTGGTACTGGGGGATCGGGAGTGCGCGGTCGAAACGCTTGATATGCACTTGGAGTTTCTTTGGCATGCATTTCTATCATAAGACAAGGGGCGAATTTCAGCACTATTGACAAATGTGGAAAGGTCTGCTATACTCTTTGCAGAACCTATTGGTTAGCACGCCCAAATCCTGCGGTGTAGCAGGTAGTGCGGGCGATGCATTTTGGACAGGAGGTCTGTGATGGGTTCCCCGACATTGGCTACGTTCAATCGGATGGTTCGCGAGGGCCAGCCGAATGCGGTGACCAACGAGCGCCTCGTGAAGCTCGTGGAAAGCGGGCTCTGGGACGTCGCGGTGGATGCGCCCGACTACGGCGTGGCTGCGGCGACGCTTCGGGGTGGCGAGGGCATCGTGATGATTCCCCTCACCCCGACCACCTTCGGCCCCTTGATCCAGCCCCCGTTCGTGGACGAGGGTGGCTGGGACCTCATCGCCGACGGCCCGGACGAGCTGGACATCGCAAACGTCCGGCAGCTCCCGATGCTCGAGGGCGACGAGACGGTCATCAAGTACGAGGAGGCCGTGCGCCGCAGCCGGGAGTTCGGCCAGCGCGCTGCGTTCCGGATTCGGGATGCGGGCAACGCCGGAAAGATCTCGAAAGAGGTCTTCCCCGTCGACACCTACGCGCCGTGCGGGAAGACGGTCTGGCGGCACCGCCAGGGCGGCCGCTGCTACGCCTGGTACGTCGATCGCGATGCGAGCGGCTTCTGCTGCCTCTGCGGCTGGTTCAGCGACGTCGTGGACTCCAGCAGCCGTCGCCTTGTCAGTAAGTAGTTGGGCCTTGGGTCGCTGGGTCCCCTTAGGACCCTTTGACCCTTGCGACCCTCGGTCACTTCGAATCCCAACCCCGTGCGTTCATTCGCACGGGGTTGTTCTATTTTGTATACTGAAAGCGGATAGTAGGCGACAACGCGCGGTTCTCCTTGGCAAACGTCAGTGATGGCTTCGCGTGGCCGAATTCTAGAATCTTTTTGCGCAGAGTCGGGACGGCTACATTCGCCGATGGGCGAATAGGGTTTTTCCGAGCGTCGCGAAGAGATTTCTAACAACACGAATAAACTACTTGGTGCCGCGCATTAGGGCATTGTAACCCAGTAGGTCATTCTACTGAATGAGATGCCAAATACGATACAGCCGGAGTCCGCCAGCCGGTGGACAATGGGCAAGTGGCGCGGATGATGAGCGGCACATTTTGGGCGGCACCGCCAGAGCGGCAACTGCTACGCCTGGTACGTCTATCGCAATGCGAACGGCTTCTACTGCAACTACAACTGGTTCAGCAACGACGTGAACTCCAACAGCCGTCGCCTTGTCAGCAACTACTTCTTCGTGTTTGCTGTTGCCTGCGCGCGACTACTTGCGTCGCGCGCGGCATCAGCTTCAGTTTTGCGCAGCCATCCGCCGAGCATCTTTCCTATCGCGTCAAATTTTTCAGACAGCGCGGCATACTGTTTCTGCCCGAGATCACCAACTTCCCAAAGTATCATGAGAAAGAATTTTAGCGCATCAAACTTGGTGTTTGCTTTCTGTAATGCAGGCAGTTTCTGCGCTTTGGAAATGTATTGCGCGACAAATATCAACTCCAGCGTTTCAACAAACAACGCATCTACCTTTTCGCCTAGCGTATACCGTGAGGATTTCTGAATGTGAGATTTAATCTCGTGCCACAGTTTATAACTCGCAATCAAATGTTGCAGAATACTCAAATTTCCAGCGGGGGTGGGGTTCAAAAGGTTATTCCCAAAATTCAATTCACTCATAGGTTTGATGAAATTATTTCGGTTGATAATTTATTGTCGGCGTGGAAAGAGTTTGCCGAGGGCAAGCGAAAAAAGCGCGATGTGCAGGAGTTCGGGCTACATTTGATGGATAATATCTTCGCGTTGCACAACGACCTTGCCGCGTATAGATATAATCACGGCAGTTATCAAATGTTTCGCATCGCGGATCCGAAGCCGCGAGTGATTCACAAAGCTACGGTTCGTGATCGTGTACTCCACCACGCCATTTACCGCATCCTCTACCCGTTTTTTGACCGGACGTTCATTCCCGATTCTTTTTCTTGTCGAATCGGGAAGGGGACGCACCACGCCATAGAGCGTTTCCGTGCCTTTGCCTATCACGCCAGCAGCAATCATACACGTACATTATGGGTGCTCCATTGCGACATCAGGAAATGCTTTGCGAGCATTGATCAGCGCATGCTTATCGCGACACTTCATGAATATATCGCCGATGAAGACGTGCGTTGGCTACTGCGCCAAGTCATTGAGAGCTTTTCCAGCGGAACGCCCCATGTCGGGTTGCCGCTGGGGAACCTCACCTCGCAACTGTTTGCTAATATCTATCTCAATACGCTGGATCAGTTTGTGAAACACCGACTGAAAGCCAAATACTATCTCCGCTACTCGGACGATTTCATCTTCTGCTCTGCTGATCGCGATTGGCTCCTCGGACTTATTTCTCAATTACGCAACTTCCTCGCGGAGCGGCTACATTTGGAGTTGCACCCCAAGAAAATTACACTGAAATCGCTTGCGAGCGGCGCGGACATATTGGGCTGGGTGCATTTTACCGACCATCGCGTCCTTCGAACGGCAACAAAGCATCGGATGTTCCGGAGGATTCAGGAACATCCAACGGAAGGAACACTCCAATCGTACAGAGGGTTGTTGTCGCATGGAAATGCACGCCACCCTGCCCAATTCATAAATTCTAGAGGGAAAGGATAATCGGGTATATAATGAAATTACGCTTATGTTCAGATTTTTAGAAAAAATCATAGGATTGATGCGTAAAAAAGAGCGCTTTTTAGTGCTGGAGCTGTTTCGGCATGGTATCCGGGCAACGACGATACGCGTTGATACCGAGGGGCGGTTGCTGCGGGTTGGGGCGCCGACAGCGGCAAAATCCGGAGAATCACTCGTAGCATTCGCAAAACGTTTAGGGAAACTTTCGCGGATGAATGTCGTGGTGAGCTGTGACGCGGCGCTTGCCGCGACGGTGCAGGGAAACATCGTTGTGCCGAATGAAGGCGGGGGAGTGCTGGATGAAGCCGCGGTGGAACATATTGTCGCGCAGTCAATCTGGAAGCTGTTTGATGGTGAGCGCTCCGTGGCGGCAAAACGTCTCGGCGTATCAACGGATGAGCTTGTGCTTGCGGATGCGCGCGTCTGGCGCGTGGCGCTTGATGGGCGGGTGATGCTGAATCCCCTGGGCTATGCCGCGAAAAATGTTGAAGTGCGTTTGAGCGTCACGATGATGCCGCGCGCGCAACATGCGTTGCTCACTGCCGCGTTTCCGCTGGGGATCGCGTTGATGAGCGAGTCCGGGGTTTCATGGGCGCGCGTTCTGCAGTCCACGACCGCTGATGACGCGCCATTTTTAGTCGCCGGACTTTTTCCGGAACATGCGGTGGTTGTTGTGGCCGATGATGGCATTCGTTATGTTGACGCGTTTGAATGGGGCGAACAGCAATTGATTTCCGGAGTCGCGGTACAGCTCGCGGTGACGCATGACATCGCGCGATATGTCATCGGCGCGGCGCGCGACGGGGCGAAAACTTCGCCGCTCTTCACGCGGAAAGTGGGGGATATTGTCGCGGCGGAGCTACAGCTTCTGGTAAACGGGTTGCAGACGGTCGCGGGCAAATTGCCGGCGCGCAAATGCCTCGTCGTGCCGTTTTACGATGTGACGAGTGTGCTGCTGAGCATTCCGATTAAAAATATGTCACGGCGGCTGGCGAAGGTGTTGTTTGTTTCAGCTGAAGATATTAGTAAAAATTTCGGCTTTGCGATACAATGGAAAGTATCGGAGCCCGCGTACGTATCGCTCGGCGCCGTGATGAGTTTTTTTGATGCGTATATCGCGCCGAAATTTCAAACATTGAACGCCATCGCGCGTCGGCGTGTGCGCTGGCTGCAATCAGGAACGCCAGCCGCAAACGCGAACGAAAGGGAACAGTAATTTTTACATCCCGTGCCACAAGAAACGAAAAAAATTTACGTAAACAAAAACGATGACGCGGCCGTCGTCGCGGAGAAGGTGATTGATGCCGAGGGAAGCCTCGTTGTGCTGCACGTTCCGCGCTTTTCACGTCTCGCGCAGTCCGAAAACAATTTTCATTTACTGAGACGCGAGAGCGAAGCGTTAAAGAAAACATTGCGCATAGAATCCGTTGATGACGCGGTTGTGGCGCTCGCGAAAGCCGCCTCTATTGAGGCGGAAAATCCGTTTTTTAGCCGTGTCGGGCGTCCGGTCGCTGATATTGTGACGTTACCAAAGCCGCGTCGCGTGAAACTTCGCAACATTGTTCCGGAGGCATCGCCGCAAATAGCCGAAGCGGAAGACGAGGCGCCATCCCCGGAACGCGCGCAGGCAACACTCGTTGGATCGACTGAAGAGGTGGTGCAGGAGCTCAATCGGCAGTTCGGTCCGATGGATGAGGAGCATCAAAAGCGGCACGGTAAGATGTGGCTCGCGGCGCTTATGCTCGTCGGGTGTTCAAGTGTCGCCGCATTTCTCGGGTTGCGGGTGCTTCCGCGCGCGGAAATTCACATCGTGACGCAGAAAACGGAATGGGCGTATAGCGACGCAATGG
Organism: bacterium; assembly: GCA_030649055.1. NCBI lineage: Bacteria > bacterium. Next base: position 8,170 of record JAUSGH010000009.1, read on the forward strand.
TGGCCGACAAGGGCATAGCCGCGCCTGATGCCGAAGCCGGAAAAATTCCGGGGCAGTTGTTTACGGAAAAGCGTAATGTCACGCTGACATTCCCCGCGACCGGGCATCGCCAGGTGACCACGAAAGCAAGCGGAAGCATCACCATCTCCAACGCGTACAGTTCTGACGCGCAAAAGCTTGTCGCGACAACCCGCTTTGTTACGCCGGATGGGAAAATATTTCGGCTAACGAATAACGTCACGGTTCCGGGCGCGAAGATTGCGGACGGAAAAATAGTTTCCTCAAGTATTGTTGCCGGGGTAATCGCGGATAAGGCGGGGGAGGAGTATAACGTTGCCGGCGGAGTCGCGCTTACTATTCCGGGGCTAAAAGGGACGCCGAAGTACGAGGCATTCCGCGGAGAAACAAAAGAGGCGATGCGCGGAGGGTTTGTCGGTGAGGCCGCGTATCCGACCGACGGTGATATAAAAACAGCAAAAGACGGAATCGCAACGACACTCGCCGACGGTCTGAAAGCCGCGGTGCTTGCCAAAGTTCCGCAGGCGTTCAAGGTGCTGGACGGCAGTACGAAGTTCCGCGTGGTGAAGCAAACCGTGGATACGGCGGTGAACGCGGCGGGTCAATTCAGTATTACCGCGGAAGCGGAGGTGAGCGCGATGGGTATCCGGGAGGCCGACGCGCTTACGGCGCTTCATGGACGCATCGCGAAGGAAATCGTGGGGGAGCATGAGGTGAAGCGTGAGGCATTAAAATACGGAACGGCGCGTTTTGACGTGGGAGCCGGTCGCATGACCGTGCCTCTTGATTATTCGGCTACGGTCGCGCGCAAAGTAAACGTCGACGAGCTCCGTGGCAACGTGCTGTTGAAATCAGAGCGTGATCTGAGGGCGATGGTGCTGAATATTTCCGGACTTCTTAGCGCGCGCATCACGCTGTGGCCGTTTTGGGTGCGCACGGTGCCGGGCGACGGCGCGAAGGTCAAAATCTCGGTGGAATAAGTGGCTATTGACGGCTTGGAGGTCGTCATGCTACGCTAGATACTTACATGAGTGATTTTCCTCCCGCAGCCGGTAATCCGTCAAAAAACGTAGTGAGAATCGAGGGTATCGTGGAGGAGTCGCTTCCGGCGACGACGTTTCGCGTCAAAATTGAAGGCGGAAGAGAAGTGTTGGCGCATCTCGCGGGAAGACTGCGACTCCACTATATAAAAATTCTTCCGGGTGACCGCGTGCTCATGGAAATGACCCCGTATGATGATGCAAGGGGGAGAATCGTGAGGAGGTTGTAAAGCTTCATTAGGGCATTAGCTTCATTAGTGAATCTCGGTATTTTACTTAATCTCACGACTAACGAAGCTAACAATCTAACGAAGCTAAAAAGCTAACACTATGAAGGTTCGCGCATCAGTGAAAAAAATTTGCAGCAATTGTAAGCTTGTGCGCCGTAAGGGCAGAATTTATGTTACCTGCAGCACTCCGAAGCATAAACAGCGTCAGGGGTAGATATAGTACTCACGAATGACGCGAATAACAAATAAAAATATCGCGAATAGAGCTAAACAACCCCGATCCAAACTAGCCATTCGCATTATTCATCACCCAATTCGCGATATTCGCGAACACTACATATGAGAATCGTCGGCATCAACATTCCGGATAATAAAAAAGTTCTTTACGCCCTGCCGTATATCCACGGCGTTGGCCGAGCATTAGCGGAAAAAATCATCAAAGCGACGAATATCAATCCGGATACGAGAGCAAAAGATCTAACGCCGCAGGAAGTTGCGCACATCAAGGACTATATTGAAAAGAGCGTGAAGGTGGAGGGTGAATTGCGCGCGATGGTGAAGCAAAACATTACGTTGCTCAAAGAAATGCTTGCGTATCGCGGCAATCGTCACGCGCGACATCTTCCGGTACGCGGCCAGCGGACAAAAACCAATTCACGCACCGTGCGTGGCAACGTCAGAAAGACTGCCGGCAGCGGTAAACGGAAAGTTGAGCTGAAGTAAACTAAGATATTCGCATTATTTAAACCAAATTCGCATTATTCGCGATTACTCTCATGGGAAAGAAAAAAGTTGCGCAAAAAAGCGGGGATCAGGCGTCCGGGGACGCGGCGGCGCCGAAGGCGGCCGTGAAAGAGACGTCCAAAAAATATGAGCGCGGCAGAGCGTATGTCAACGCATCGTACAACAACACCGTCATTTCCATGACCGACGAGAAAGGGAACGTATTGGCATGGGGTTCGGCGGGGTCGCTCGGGTTTACGGGTCCGAAAAAAGCAACTCCGTTTGCCGCGTCAAAGGTGGTCGCCGCGCTTGCGGAGAAGCTTCGTAAATCGGGCCCCGTGCATATTGAGGTGCTGTTAAACGGCGTCGGCGGCGGGAGAGATTCCGCGGTGCGTTCGCTCGCGAACCAGGGGTTTGACGTGCTTTCCATTAAAGATGTGACGCCGATTCCACATAACGGACCGCGTCAGCGAAAAGTGCGCAGAATATAAGACTATGTTTAACACCAGCGAAAAAAGAGAGCGCGCGTTGGGAATGAAGCTTATGCTGAAGCCGCATCGGTGTGCTTCGCCGAAGTGCGCGACCATCCGTAAGCCGCAGCCTCCGGGTCCGCACGGCGGAAAGCGCCGCAGAGGCGCCTCCGAATTCGGATTGCAGTTACGCGAAAAACAAAAGATCAAGGCGATGTACGGCATCCGCGAAGCGGCAATGCAAAAAGTATTTACGGCGGCGGTAAAATCCGCTGAAGCAACCGGCGAAGCGATGCTTGCTCGCTTGGAGCGCCGTTTGGATAATATCGTGTACCGTCTGGGTTTTGCTCCGTCGCGTTCGGTTGCGCGTCAGCTTGTCGGTCACGGCCATATTTTTGTGAACGGCCGCAGAGTCGATGTTCCCTCGGCGCTTGTTTCAATCGGGAATGTTATTACCATCCGCCCCGCATCAAAAGATCACTCGGGATTTAAAGAGCTCGCGGAAACAATGAAAAAGTACGAGGCGCCGGTGTGGCTTTCACTTGACAAATCAACGCTTACCGGAAAGATGACGGCGATGCCAAAAGATTTGGAAACGTTGTTTGATACCAACTTGGTCGTTGACTATTATTCAAAATAAATTAATCAAAAAACCGCACACTATGCAGTTTTCCAATCTTGGAGAGAACGTACAAATTAAGAGGATTTCCGAGGACACAAAAGAAGGTGTGTTCGAAATTGAGGGTCTCTACACCGGCTACGGCATTACCGTGGGGAACTCGCTGCGCAGAGTTTTGCTTTCTTCGCTTCCGGGCGCCGCGATTACGCAAGTGAAAATCAAAGGTGTCGGCCATGAGTTTACGACTATCCCGCACGTGATGGAGGATGTGGTGGAGATCGCCATGAACTTGAAGAAAATTCGTTTTCGTTTATATACTGACGAGACGCAAACATTAACGCTCAAGGTGAAGGGGGAGAACGTGGTGACCGCGGGGGATATTGAAATAAACGCGAACGTGGAAGTGATCACGCCGGACGCGCACATCGCGACAATTTCAGCAAAGAGCGGCGAGCTGGAAATGGAATTTACCGTGGAGCGCGGCTTGGGCTACGTTCCGGTGGAAGCGCGGAAACTGGAGAAGCTCGCGATTGGCGTTGTCGCGCTGGACGCGATTTTCACGCCCGTCACGCGCGTGAGCTATTCCGTGGAAAACATGCGCGTCGCGGACCGCACCGACTACAACCGGCTGCGCTTAGTGATTGAAACCGATGGGAGCATTACGCCGTCGGCGGCGCTTGTCGCATCCGCGAACATTTTGCAGGAACACTTCGCGAAACTTATTGTGCTGGATGTGAAGGTGATTGAGGGAGAAAAAGCCGAGCCGAAGAAAAAAACAAAGAAGACAAAAAAATGAAGTAATCACGAATAACGCGAATCCTCGGCAAATAATGCGAATAGCTCAAAAACCCATTTGCATTATTCGCCCCCCATTCGCATTATTAGCGAACACTCCTATGTTTAGCATCAAAAGAAAACTCCATAGAACCGTCGGACCGCGCCGTAACTTCGTGCGTATTTTGGCGCACAACCTTATTATGGGCGGAACTATTGAGACGACCGACGCAAGGGCGAAGACAATCCGCCCGATTATGGAGAAGCTGGTAACCATCGCGCGGCGGGGAAGACTGCAGGATTTGCGGCTTTTGCTCTCGCGGCTGCCGAAGGACGCCGCGTCAAAGTTGTATTATGAAATCGCTCCGAAGTATAAAGAGCGTAAAGGCGGGTACCTCCGAATTCTGAAGCTGGGGAATATGCGCCGACGCGATGCGGCAAAAACAGCGACGATATCATTTGTATAATATGGATTACATTATTGACGCAAAAAATCAACGACTCGGCCGGCTTGCGACGCAAATTGCGGTGACATTGCAGGGCAAGAAAAACGTGAAGTATGAGCCTCGCTTGCGGGGTGAAGATCGCGTGGTGGTGAAAAACGCTGGAGGCATCGTGGTGACCGGAGGAAAAGAAAAGAAGAAAATTTATTACCGCCACACCGGATATATGGGTCATTTGCGCGAGCATTTGTTTGCCGAGGAATTTGCCAAGCATCCGGGCGAGGTATTGCGCGAAGCGGTGCGCAGAATGCTTCCGAGGAACTTCTTGCGTGATAAAAGATTGGCAATGTTGAAAATAGAAAAATAAAAATCTATGATGACCCCGCGTGCTAAAAAAACAGAAGAAAAACCGAAAGTGGAAAAGATGCGGTATGTTGAAGGGTTGGGCGGCCGAAAAACCGCGCATGCCCGCGTGCGTTTGTACGCGAAGCATGGCGACGTGATAGTGAACGACCGACCGCTCGCCGTGTACTTTAGGCTGCCGAAGTTGCAGCAGACCGCGATTGCGGCGCTCAAACTCCTGGGGCTTGAGGAAACGATTTCGGCGACGGTGCACGTGAAAGGGGGCGGCATTTCCGCGCAAGCCGACGCGGTGCGGCACGGCATCGCGCAAGCGCTGGTGCGGATGAACGAGGAATACAAAAAGAAACTGCGGGGCGTGGGATATTTGACCCGCGACGCGCGCGAAGTTGAGCGCAAAAAACCAGGCCTTAAGAAAGCGAGAAAATCTCCGCAGTGGGCGAAACGGTAGTTTCGCACAATGCGGAGAGGGGGTGGGTCGGAGGGGGCGGCGAAACCGCCCCTTCCGTGTTGGAAAACAGGTCGCTCGAGCGACCGTTAGAAACCGTCGGTTTCTAAGGAGCGAAGCGACACCACATCGGGCGAAACGTTAAAACAAAAACTCCCCGTAAGGGGAGTTTTTGCTAGTTTCGCCCGCTGCGTGGGAGGAAGTAGTGTGCTAGAATTATAGTAGAATCACTTTCCGTTGTTTTTCTTGGAGGTGGATCATGGCGGATGAAACGCGCCAACTCCCAGCCACGGGAAACGGCGGGGGGAACAAGGAAAAGGAACTGCTGTTCCTTTGTTGCACGACGCTCGGGGCCGGATTCCCTGCCGGGCATCGGCCGAGCACCTCATCGTTCTTTGTGTGCTGGAGGAAGTTCCTTTGGCGAGTGACGATCGAGGCCTATGCGCGGCATGTGACGCGCGAGGATCATGCGCGGCATCCGGTGTGCGGGGCAGGGTCAATGATCATACTTGAAGATGATCCCTACGTCGCGCTGCTTCGTGAGATCGTCGATGCACGTTGCGGCAAGGACTATGACCGCGAACGGGAGCTGATGCCCTTTGTTGTCTTTCCCATCAGTGAACGCAAGGGTAGCACGCTGCACGTCATTATCAGCGGGCGCGAGGTGACGCGGGAAGACATTGAGCGCGTGGCGCTTAGTCTTGTCCGGTGGGAAGGCGGGGACCCTTTGCGGGTGCGTTGTGTCTGGAAAGGTTGCGACGATGCATGGGAGCGGCAATACTGGGAAGAACGAGTTCACAGTGAAGAGATCAAGCGGCTGCGTCGCGGGCCTCCTCTGGGAGCGAGTCTGGTTTCGCCGGAAAGTATCGCGCGCATCGCCAAGAGGCAGGGTACGACTTCGGAAGCCGTGCGGAAGCAGCTTTCCGACGACGGTTTTGCTGAAGACGAGTACGGGAATTTCGTTCGCAGGAATCCGGAGTTCGACGAAGGCGACGGCGAAACGTTTGCGCTGATTCTTCGGGGGTACGCGAAGCACATGAACTATGCGGGGCCGCTGTATCTCTCCGCGCATAGCTGGGAGCAGTTGCTCTTTGTCGCGGAAGGGCAGCAGTTCGTTACGGAATTCAGCGGAAAGCGGGCGTGGTACGGGTATCTGAAGGATATCAAGCACCTCGTCTGCATCCCGGTGGCGAATCGGTTTGAAGTCGCCGGGTATACGGCGTATACGGTTCTCGGGGACCCCGACTTCCTCCCTGCGATGGACGAAGTGAGTATCGCAGACAGCGAGCAGGTGAAGGCATCGCTTGCCCTGCTTGAAGAAAAGGAAAAAAAGAATCGCGAGGCAGGAGAACACGCCGGCGATGAAAAATCCGGTGATGTGACAGAAGAACCGAAAACGTAGAACGGGAGGTCGCCTCAGGCGACCTCCCGTTTCCCATATTTCAGAGACGTGTTAGCGCCAAACTCTACGCGTGCGGAAGTACCAGGAAGTTACTCCGTCAAAGCGGTTCGCGGGCGTGGCGACAGTTGCGGCGTCAAACCCTTGTAATTGTTTGTCGGTGACGTAGAGATAGCCGGGGTTGAAAAGGAAGATAGCTGGCCGGTCGTTCAAAAGTAAATCCTGAAGTTTGCCGATGCTTTTGAGGCGCGCGTCCGGGTTCATTTCTTTGCGGATGGATTCTAAAAGGGTATCAACGGCTTTGTTTTCGTATACCGATAGGTTTAGTCCGGGCGAGAAGCGTTCAGACGAATGCCAGAACGCGAAAATGTCAGGGTTAGTGCCGAGGATTTCTCCGAAGAGCAGGAGTTGGTAGTTGCGGGTTTTTAATACATCGTTCGCGATGTCTTGCGGGTTCATAATGAGCGGCGTGAGCTTCACGCCGACGGTCGCCCAGTTCTCTTTTATGATATTTGCCGCGTCAATCAAAAATTGGATTTGCGGAACAACCATATCAAGCTCAAGTTTCACTTTGCTACGCCCGAACATCTTTTCGCGCACGCCGTCACTTCCCAGCACCCATCCTGCTTTATCAAGCAGTTTTTGCGCGTCTGCCGGTGTGTAGGTCTCGTTTATGTAGCGAGACGCGTCGTATCCTTCAAGTGATGGAGTAATGGGGCCATATACCGGAGTCACGTGCCCGTCTCCTTCAAAAAGCGTGCCGGCGATATTTGCGCGGTCGGTCGCGCGTGTCAGCGCCTCGCGCACATCGCGCTCTTTGAGCGCCGGATGCAATCCGGTGTTGAAGAACACGGCGTAGTAGCGGGGGATATCCAGGTAGTGGTCATCGTTGCCGACGGTAATGGAGGATAGATCCTTCGCAGTGAGCCCCCCGATGCCATTGATCACGAACCTATTAAATGAACGCAGGACATCGGCGGTGCCGATGAAAAATTTGAAATGGAACGTCGCAAGATGCGGTTTGTTTCCGGCAAAATGCGGATTCGCTTCAAGAATATAGTCGGTGATGAACCCATCCTTTTGTTTCTCGTAGCGCCGAAAAACATATGGCCCGCTTCCCACCGGTTCCAAATTGTATGTGGAGAGTCGGAGGTTGGCGGCCGGAATATTGCCGAAAATGTGGCGCGGAATAACGCGCAGGTCGCGGAGGTTATCGGCGAAAAACGCATACGGCGTTTTGAGCGTAAATTTGATCTCGCGCTCACTTAAACGCTCCGCGACAACGCCTTGCCACGTGGGGAAGAGCGGTGAGCGGCTCGCGATATCCTGGATTGTTTCAAGCGTGAAGAGTACGTCATCGCTCGTCAATGCTTCACTGTCGCTCCACCGGATGTCTTTCTTGAGCGTCGCCGTCCATACTTTTCCGCCTTCGCTCGGGACAACTTGTTCCGAGAGTTCAGCGAGTCCCGAGAAGAGGAGCGTGATGATGTCCCGGTCCACGTCGTTGCCTTGGGAAAGCACCGGGTTCACCGTCACCGGCTGCCCGACAATACCTTCCACGTACTCATCGCCGTCCGCGGGCACGAGAGTGGTGTGGGCGTAGACATAGCGCGCGCCTCCCGCTATAACGGCGAGCGCGAATAAAGCGACGGAAGCGAAAAACGCGCGTTGCTCAATGCGCGTAAATGTTCGGATGAGTTGGCGAATACGCGTGAGCATGGAGTAATCGCGAATAATGCGAATTGGTTCAAAATAATGCGAATAAGGGGGCCGCCTAAGAGGAATCGTTGCCACCGCTCATTGCGCGTTTAAGCGATGAGGGACGTATTTAGAGCACGAGGTTGGCAATCGCAAGTCCTGCGAAGACGATAGTCAAGACAACGGTAGCGATGAAAATCGCTTTTTCAGCGCCGCGGCGTGTTTGGTAAAATCCGCCTCCGCCTCCGCCGAAAATACCGGATGTCGCCGATGAGCGTTCCTGGAGGAGAATAAGTACGATGAGTAACAGTGAAACGGCTATTTGGATGACGGGGAGGATAGTTGTCATATCTTTTGTTCTGTTAGGCGTCTTCGTTCGGCGAAGTGCGGGCAAACATACGTATCGCGCCGCCGAGAATGAAGCTCGTAATACTGATAATAAGGGTTCCGTAGATAAGCGCAGGTATGGACATAATCATAAGGTGTAGCGAGAAAAAGTCAATACTGGCGAGGATTGCCGCGTTAATGACGATGGTGAAGAGTCCCAGTGTAATAATGACGACAAAGCTGAAAATAAACTTCAATATCGGCCGCAGAACGGCGTTGCCGAGCATGAGAAGTACCGCGATGGTCGCGATCGCCGTCCAGTCAAAGTCAAGGCGAAAGCCGGGGATGTAGTACGCGGCGAGGAGTAGTCCGGCGGCGTTGCCGATGAGCGAGGCGATGAGGCTGGTGAGCATAGCGGCTACATTAGCGGAGGTTAGGAATAAGATTCTCCCCGGTCATTTCATCCGGTTTCGGAACGCCCATAATGGAAAGGATGGTCGGCGCAACATCGGAGAGGAGGCCGGCGATTTCGGACTGTGATGCGGCAAATTCAGCGTCGGTTTTGACGCTCACGAATTCTTTGCCAACAATTGCCACGGGTACGGGGCTCGCGTCGTGTTTTGTTTCGGCTTGGCCGGTCAAGGGATTGCGCAGTCGCTCGGCGTTTCCGTGGTCGGCGGTCACAATCAGCACCGCGTCGCGCTTGAGGCACACATCCAGCACGCGCGCGAGCTCTTGGTCAACGGTGGTGATTGCAGCCTTTGTTGCCTCAAGGTTGCCGGTGTGCGCGATGAGGTCGGGGTTCGCGAAGTTGCAAAGAATAAAATCACTGCCGCCTTCTTCCACGGCTTGCACGACGCGCCGGGCGATTTCTCCGGCCATCATCTCCGGATGCTCGTCATGCCGCGCGATGTTCTGAGAGGGGACAAGGATGCGGTATTCATTTGGGTACACGGCGTTCGCGAGACCGTCGAAGAAATAGGTCACGTGGGCGTACTTTTCCGTTTCCGCGATGCGGATTTGTACCAGCCCTTTGTCGGCAAGTACTTTGCCTAAAGGAGCATCCACGCGTTCCATGGGGAAGGCGACCGGTACCGTGAATTTCGGGGAATACGCGGTGAATGTCGTGACAGAGAGTTTCACGGCCGGAAGTACGGGAAATTTATCAAATGACGGCGCGATGAATGCTTCGGGGAGCTGCCGCATGCTGTCTTCGCGGAAGTTAAAGAAGATAATGGCATCGCCCTCCTTGACGCATGCGTCGGGATTGATGGTTGCCGGCGCGATAAATTCGTCTTCCAGCCCCGAAGCATAACCCTGCTCAATCCATTGGCCGGCATCTTTTGCGGCCGTGCCCTTTCCGGTCATCGCGTCATACGCCTTTTTGGTGCGGTCATAATGCTCGTCGCGGTCCATCGCGTAGAACCGTCCGCCGATGCTCGCGATTTCGCCTACGCCTTCGTGTTCCAGAACGGCACCGATTTTTTTGATGAGTGTTACAGCCGAACGCGGCGCGCCATCTTTGCCGTCGGTAAAAAGATGAAGGGAGAGTTTGGCGACGCCCGCATTTTTGGCGTATTGAATCAACGCCTCCAGGTGGTCAAAGCTTGCGTGCACGCTGCCTTCGGTGAGGAGTCCCGCAAGGTGCACGCGGCCACCATTTTTCCCTTGCGCGAACGCTTTGGCAAGCACATCATTCGCAAAAAAACTTTTGTCTTTGATGGCAAGCGAGATGCGCGGGAAATGCTGATAGATGACTTTGCCAGCGCCGAGCGTCAAGTGGCCGACTTCGGAGTTTCCCTCCTCGCCCCACGGTAAGCCAACGGCAATGCCCGAGGCCTGCAAGGCCCCCGAAAGATAATTTTTTCGGATATAGTTGATGGTTTCGGGGTTGGCGAGATATATGGGGTTGGTGTCGTCATCCGCCCCTATGCCAAAACCGTCAAGTACCGCAAGTACGATAGTTCGTCGCATACATTCACTTTAGCAAGAAAGCAATAAAACAAGAAAGCAATAAAACAAAGAGTGCTTCTATGTTTTTTTGTTTCGTTGCTTTTTTGTAAAGGCCGTGCTTTACTGTTTCGTAGTATGGTAATGGCGTTATATCGCGTGGTGCGATAGGCGACAATTGCCGCGTAAGAGTTGAGGAGGTTAATATGATTGGCCTTGTGGGAGCAATGATGCTTAGCATCGCTGCCGGCCTTCTTCTGTGGAGGCATTCGGAACATCACAATGAACTGGAAAGGCGCGTGAGGGCTCTCGAAGCGAAGTCTCCGCCTCCGAAGTCGTAGGTAGTTCGTCCGTCGTCAACGCCCGCTCCGGTGGTCATCATCGGAGTGGGCGTATCTTTTTTAGTTGACGAAACAAAACCTTTTCTATATCATGTTAAATATAAGTATGTATACCATTAACACGTTCCTAAAGAATTCGTTTGAGCTTACTGTGGCGAAGAATTTAGCGAACAGCGAACTATATGTCATCAACCCTCATTTCGGGAGGAATATTCGTCATTATCGGGGCAGCCGTCGGGTACATCTTGAGTCTGGTCTTTGCCGGTAAAGGGGCGAAGTCCATTGAGGCGAAGGCGAAGGCGCAGTTTGAAGAAGCGAAAATCCAGTCGCGGGAAATTTTATTTGAAGCAAAGGACAAGGCAGCGCAGGCGCTGGAGGAAGTGAAGAAAGAAGAGCGGAATCGCAAAGTCCAGCTGGATAAGCTGGAGGAGCGGCTGGTGAGGAAAGACGAAACCATTGAGCGGCAGCTGCAGGATATTTCCACGAAAGAGAATCGTCTCGCGGATGAGCTTTCGCGCCTTACAATGGCAAAAACGCAGGTTTCGGAATTGCAGAAAAGCATCAAGGGCGAGTTTGAGCGCATCGCGGGGCTTTCTGCTGGCGAGGCAAAGTCCATGCTGTTGAAGCAGGTGCAGGAGGAGGCGGGGAAAGAATTGACGCAAACCATTCAGAAACTGGAGAAAGAACGGCGCGAGGAAGTGGAAAAGAAAAGTTTAGAAATTATCACCTCGGCCATTCAGCGCTATGCGCGTTCGCATGTGGCGGATTTGACGACTAGTATCTTCAACCTTCCGAACGAAGAGTTGAAAGGCAAAATCATCGGCCGAGAAGGACGGAACATCAGAACGCTTGAACGGCTCACGGGAGTGGAGTTTATCATGGACGAAACGCCGGACAACATCATTATTTCTTCGTTTGACCCGTTGCGCCGCGAAATTGCTCGCCTCGCGCTTGAGAAACTGATTAAAGATGGGCGCATTCAACCGGTGAAGATTGAAGAAAAAGTGGAGGAGGCGAAAGCTGAGCTTGATAAGCGCATGATCGAAATCGGCGAAGCGGCGGCGCTTGAAGTCGGCATCATTGATTTTCCGAAAGAGATTATTCAACTGCTGGGACATTTGCATTTTCGCACAAGCTACGGCCAGAATGTGCTGGTGCATTCCATTGAAATGGCGCATATCTCCGGAATGATCGCGGCGGAGTTGGGAGCGAACATTGAGATCGCCAAAAAGGGCGCGTTGGTGCACGACATCGGCAAAGCCATCAGCCACGAGGTGGAAGGCACGCACGTGGAATTGGGACGGAAGATTCTGCAGAAATACGGCATTGCCGACGCGGTGATTAAAGCGATGGAATCGCACCATGATGAATATCCGTTCTCTACGCCGGAGTCGTTTATCGTTGCGGCGGCAGACGCCTTATCTGCCGCGCGTCCGGGCGCGCGTCGAGATACGATAGAAAACTACATTAAGCGCTTGGGCGACCTTGAAAAAACCGCGGCCGGATTTCCTGGTGTCAAAACCGCGTATGCCCTCTCCGCAGGCAGGGAAGTGCGCGTGTTCGTGATTCCGGAGCAGATTGATGACTTCGGCGCGCTGCAGCTGGCAAAGAACATCGCTTCAAAGATTCAAACGGACCTCAAATATCCCGGCGAGATAAAGGTAAACGTGATAAGAGAAATGCGGGCGGTGGAATATGCGAGGTAGAGCGAGCTTCTCAAAATGAGCGATCGCGTTGTTGCCCCTCGTCGGAGTAGCCCTGTGGCTACACCTTTCTCGGGGCGCCTAGCGCTCATCTCATTTTGAAAAGCTCGATTCCTTAGGTGTCTTGTGCTCTATATCGCGCGTGCTATACTGATTTTAAGCATTAAAAGTAATATAAAGGTCGTATATACAATAAAAAAATATGAAAAAAGCTGAATTCGCAGAAGCACTCGGCCAGGCATTGGGTCTTGAGACGAAGAAGAAGGGCATGGAAACAGTTGATGCCTTCCTTGATATCGTGGTAAAGGCACTTTCGCGCGGCGAGGAGGTTTCGTTCCCGGGTTTCGGCGTATGGCGCGTGGTAAAGCGCGCGGCGCGCATGGGCGTGAACCCGAAGACGGGCGAAAAGATCCAGATCGCGGCTTCCACAAAACCGAAGTTCCGCGTTGGCAAAGCGTTGAAAGAGGCAGTCAAGTAGCCCCGCGCCACATGCTTGTGGCACAGGGCAAACTTTCCTTGCAAGGAAAATAAAAAAGACGCTGCGTGAGGCAGCGCCTTTTTTATTGTCTGACGTTGACGGTTTTGTAGAGGCGCGCTATGCTAGCCGTAGCGTGTAAGTGGTCGGTTTTCAGCGGGATCCTTTAGGGAGACAAGTCATGGAGTTGCTTGCCATTGGTCTCGTCAGCGCTGGCATCATTTTGCTGGTCGTTGGCCATCATAAGACGTCGGAAGCTCGTGATTTCTCCGTGAGGATCACGGTCCTGGGCGTCTACTGTTTCGTGGTGGCGTTGATGGCCCTGATGGTTGTGGAGCACGAGAAGAATGCCGAGAAGAATGCCAAGCTCCGTGATCGCGTCGCTGTCCTGGAAGCGCAGCTCGCAAAGCCCGCGGCTGGCGCGCCCGCCACGACCACCGAGTCCAAGTAGGAAGGAATCCGCGAAGAAGCGTGAACGCGGTTGCCACATCAGGCGACCGCGTTTCCATTTTATATCGAATTAAAAAAGAAGCGCAACGCGCTACATTATCATCACCAACCACCCCAAAAGGTGAAGAGCGTAAAGAGGCAACCCTCCTTTTGAGCCGGCATGTTGAGTGAGTACAGCGCTGCGCGAAGACCTATGTCGTTGTAACTCACCACCAAAACGTGAGATCCTTCGCTACGCTCAGGATGACAGGGGCTCGCTTTCCAAATGAGATGAGTGCTAGGAGCGACGACGAAGCTGTAGCCGTCAGTGCTACTGCGAGGAGGAGCGACAACGCAATCGCTCATTTCGAAAGCGAGCCCAAGCTACTCAATTCCTAGCATTTTTTTCACTGCTATATTCACCTCCATAAACGTCTTATACGCCCCCCGCAGTTCCGCGAACGACTGGTCAACAAGGTTGGAAATGCGTTCGTGCGGGGAAATGAGCTCGGCATCACCGGTCTCCGCGGGCATTCCTGGCCGCTCGCGCAGCATCCGCAATACGATATTGGTTGCGTCTTCGTGCAGGGCTTTTGCTTTCTTTAAGCTCGCACCGCTCGAAGTTACGAGAGGCTCAAGTGTGGTCATGGTGATGAGCTCCGCGCCTTTGAGTTTTCGCAGGTCCGCAAGTATTTTATCAAACCTTACCGCTGCGGTTTTGAGCGCCACGCGGTTTTGAAGAAGCAGTCCCAGACTCAAGATTTTCCGCACGCCGGGGTTGTATGTTTTTTCCCTCCACGCGCGCATGGTAACAGCGATAGCTTTCACGTCGCTTACATTTTTCGCTTCAAGCAGTTTTTTTTCCGCCTCGCTGTAGTAGGCATCAAATGACTGCAACATTTGGACAAACGTGCCGGATGTTTCCACGGCATCAAACGTGAAGTCGTCGGCGACCAATTCCTCGATATGTAAATCCGCAAGGCGCGCCTTCAGGTCTTTTGCCTCCACCAATCCTAACTCGATAATTTTTTGAAGGGTTTGGACTTTTGCGCGGAATTCCTGCTGATCTTTCTCGGCCGGTGGGGTGTCGTCTTTTGTTTGCGCTAAAGCATTCACGCTTGTTTTAAGGCTTTGGAGCGCGTCAGCGAGCGACGGCATGGTTTTGGGGGAGAACCATGACGCCTGCGCGATAGTAAACGTAAAGACGCCGATACAGGCGGCGGCTGTTTGAACCGCATAAGTTATGTAGCTCTTTCTCGTCATGGGACTACATTGAGACCGAATTCAAAAGTGCGTCAATATCCTTGCTTGCGTCTTTTTGCCGCTCCAACTCCCGCAGTTCTTTGTTCAATACGGCGTCATTCAAATGATCGGGTGCATTTTGTGAAACGGCTTTCAAGGCAACGGCGACATCCTGCGCTGAGGCGCCATAGTACCCGAATTGCGCGAGTTCTAATTCCGCATCCACACGCGCGGCCTCGGCGGCGATGCTTTTCGCGTTCAAACTGCCGATGATGAGCGGGGAGGCGCTGGACCAATTCAAGTATGAAAATCCGCCAGCGGCAACCACAATCACGAGTGCCGTGAGGGACAAGGCGACGCTGTAGCGCACGCTCTCAAAAAATCGGGCGCGCAGCGACTTCTGTAACTGCGGGTTTCCAAGAATCAACGCAATCGAACGGGCGCGATATGCGTCGTCCGGGGCAAGTTGCTGCAACTTTTTGATGTTAGATAAGAGTATCTTCATTGGTTTGGGGTTCGTTGTCGGAGAGAATAGCTCGGAGATTCTTGATGGCGCGATGTTGTATCAGTCGCACGGCACCCTCGGTTTTGCCAAGCGCCTCGGCAATCTCTCCCGGGGTCAAGTCATCAACAAATCGCAGGATGAGGATGTTCTGGTGGTCATCCGAGAGTTCGCGCATCGCGAGCTGTACGCGGTCGAGCTCCATGGTCTGGTCGGCGGCATGCTCGGTTTGCATCGCAAGGTCCGCGATACCTTCCGTCGTCTCATCAATCGGAGAGGTGAACTTCCGCGTGCGGTAGTGGTCAATGACTTTGTTGCGCGCAATTTGGTAGAGCCAGCTGGAAAAAGGATGCCCGCGATGGCGGTAGGTCCCGATGTTTTGCCAGGCGCTCAAAAAGACGTCGTGGGTCAAATCTTCCGCTTCCGCTTTGCTTCCGGTCTTCAAATAGACAAAGCGGTAGATTTGGGCGATATAATGGTCATAAAGCGCGCTATACGCGCCTCTGTCTCCATCGCAAGCGCTGGCAATAAGTTGTGGCTCCTGCTCTAACATATAGAACGATAGACCGATGTTTTAGTTACCAACACCCATCTCAATAAGTATATAGAGTCTGGGTAAATTTTACAGTCCCGATGAGTTGCTTTATACTCAATACTAACGATATGTCGGAATCGATTCTTCGAGTAAAAAATCTCTCCGTGTCCTTTGACGGCAAGCGCGTGCTTTCGGACATCGACGCGGAGGTGGCGCCGGGCGAGAGCGTGGCGATCATCGGGCCGAATGGTTCGGGGAAGACGGTATTCTTGCGGGCGCTCATCGGCGCCGTGCCGCACGAGGGGGAAATTCATTGGGCAAAAGACGTACGCATCGGCTATGTGCCGCAGCGCATCGACTTGGAGCGCACGTTGCCGCTCACGGTGCGCGACTTTTTGCTGACGCGCGCCGCGTCGCTGGGCCTAGTGCATGATACTATCCGGAAAAACATGGGGCTAGTGCGGCTTCCGGAAAGTTTTCTTGATAAAAAACTCGGCAGCTTGTCCTCGGGTCAGCTGCAGCGGGTGTTGATTGCCTTCGCGCTCATCGGCGATCCGAACGTGCTTCTGTTTGATGAGCCGACCTCCGGAGTTGACCTTCCGCGTGAGGAGCAGATTTATGAAACCCTGCATCGCCTGCAGGACGAGAAGCATTTCACGCTGTTTTTGGTGTCGCACGACTTGAGCTTAGTCTACCGCTACGCCACAAAGGTGCTTTGCATCAATCAGCGCCTTGTCTGTTACGGCACGCCGCAACATGTGCTAACCGAGGAAAATCTGCATCATCTCTACGGCGACCGTGTCATTTATCACCATCATCACAGCGAGGGGAGTCGCGAACATCATGAATAGCGACGCATTAACCATTGTGCTCATGCTCGTAGTCGCGGCGGCCTCCGGCTTGGTCGGCGTGTTTGCCTTGATGCGCAAGATGACGCTTGCCTCGGACGCCATTTCGCATATTGCATTGCCGGGGCTTGGGATCGCGGTGCTCTTGGAGATCAATCCGCTTATCGGCGGCGCGGCGGCGCTTTTGCTTGGGGCGATACTCATTTGGAGCATTGAGCGCAAAACGGAAATTTCAACAGAAACCATCATCGGTGTTATGTTTTCCGCCTCACTCGCCATCGGGAGTTTGATTACGCCACAAGAGGAGTTGATTGAAGTACTGTTCGGCGAAGCGCGGACGCCGTCACTTGCCGGTGCGCTCGTCGGCATGCTCGCCGCGTTCGTGGTTATTGTGTTTATCGTGCGAATGAAAGAACGGCTCACGCTCGCGCTCGTGTCGGAAGACCTCGCGACCGTGTCCGGTATTTCCGTTTCACGAATGAACTTATGGTTTCTCCTTATCTTCGCGTTGAATATCATTTTGGGTTTGCAGTTTTTAGGTGTTCTCCTTATGGGCTCACTCATCATCGTGCCGGCAGCCGTGGCGCGCAATCTCGGAACGAGTTTAAAAAACACACTTTTCATTTCTGTCGCCGTGGCGGTTTGTTCCGTCGGCGCCGGTTATTGGCTTGCGAACGCTTATGCCTTGGCGCTCGGCCCCGTCATCATCAGTATCGCCGCCGCGTTGTTTTTTATGAGCTTGTTTGTTGCGAAAAGGGCGTAAACTAAAACCTTGACTTCGATGTCGCGCAATATATACTCTTAACAGAGTTGGTTTCTTGTTGAAGGAGTGAAGCGATGCGCAAGCGCGATGTGTTCGTGTTCCTGCTTGGCGTGGCGGCGACCGCGCTGGTGGGGTGGATCGGCGTGTATGCATTCGGCCTGATTTCTCTTGAGCCGCGTGTTGCCTCGATGACGCATGATATGGACAGCGGCCGCTGCGTCGTCGTCGTTGGCTACGGCACCGGCATGGAATCGGAGTCGCAGAAGCGCGAGGGCGGGTGGCACCTTATCAGCTGGACGAATTCGGGGAAGCGCCTTGAGCAAGGCGGTAGCGAGGAGTACGCATACATCGTCAACAACAAAGAAGACGCCATTGCGTACCGCGATCGCCTCCTCAAGGGTCTTCATGGGCCTTAGTGGTAACAGGCAGCTGGCGCGGAGGAAAGCGTGGGGCCGTCGGGTAATCATCCGGCGGTCTCTTCTTTTACCACAGAGAGCGGGCCGCCCCTGCGGGTAGGGGGAATCTCACGTCGCGCTTGCGCGCTCCTGGGAACCCAGCGGTTCCCAACTTCCGCCACGGGAAAACTACCGTTTTCCCCGACTTCGTCGACCGAAGCCGACTACGACGGGCGGAGGCCGACCCCTTTCCCGTTCGATTCCCTGCTCATAATAAAAATCCCCGAATAGGGGACTTTTATTATGAGCGGGTAGGGGGAATCGAACCCCCGGCTTCAGCTTGGAAAGCTGAGGTATTGCCATTATACGATACCCGCGCTGATTCCTTTACGAAACTATCTTAACAGCCCGCTTGCCTCCTGTAAAGAAAAGGAGTAACTTAATATGTAATGAAAACCCGTCATAAAACGTGGCTGTGGATGGCAATGATAGTGATAGTCGGTGCGCTGCTCATCCGTTTTATTCTTGTCGGACCGAAGGTGGTTCCGGCGGAATTTACGGCGGCGCGTCAAACAGGTACGCGCCTTACTGAAGAAATTATTTTCCTTGCGAGCGCGTCGCGATCAGGATTGGAGGACATCGCGCGCTATGATGCCGAAGCCAACACCTCCGAGGCGCTCATTGCCACCTCGCGCGAATTGATACGCAACAAAGATGTCCGTGAGCGCGCGGTCAGCTTGTCCGTGGAACTCGGCAGAATGGCGCAGGCATTGCCGAACATCCAACCGGGAAGCGCGCGACAGATCGCGAGCGAGGCCATTGGCTACGAAGTGGCGCTTGTTTCGCGCCTTATTTCATACAATGACATATTAAACCGGCTGTTTGAGCTACTCCGAGCGAAATTTACCGGACAGGTAACAGAGACAGACGGCAAAGTGCGCGCCATGATCAACGACATTAACGCGGGGGCCAATGCCGCGAATGACTTGAACGCAGCATTTGTTGACGCGATGAAGCGGTTTGATGACGTATATCAATAAAGCAAAGAAGCAAGAAAGCAAAGAAGCAAAGAAGCAAAAAAACAAGAAAGCAAGGAAGCAAGGAAGCAAGGAACTGCAAGCGCAAACCAGAGGGGCGTACACCGCTCCTTTTTGGTTTATGCGCTTCTACGGGCGAGTGCTATAATGAAAGCAAATGGCCCAGCGGATAAAAATCTTTTCTTTGCTTCTTTGCTTCTTTGCTTTGGTGCTTTTATCGTCCGTCGCCTTTGCCCAGACCGCTGACCAGCTCATTGATCGCACCTATCGCTTCACGTTTACGACTTCCGTGACCGGCGGACCCGCGTATCATTTGGTTGTTTTAGTGCAGCTACCGGAAGATGTCATGGCCGCGGTGACAAACGACTCCGTGCGCTACGCCGACCGCGTGTTGTATCTTGTGGCACCAGGGACAGTGCAGCCGGGTACTTCGTGGAATACGGAGTTTGTGCTGCGTGGCGCGGCGCAAGCATTGAACGCGCTGGAAGGCGCTCCGGCACCGTTTATTTGGCGCGATGATTTCTTCAGCGGCGAGGGTTCGGTGGATTTGAGCAAAATTGTGGTGAGCGAGCAGCCGTTGGGATTTTTGCAGACCATCGGTAATACCATCAGGGAACTCCGCGCGAATCCCGAGGTGGTGCGTCAGATCAAAACCGTTGCGGTGCCGGTGTCGGTGACGCTTGGCGCCGTTGGCGTGGGGATTTTGACCACCACCGCCGCTTCGTCCAGCGCGCCGTTCGCGCTTAATTTAATCCAACTCCTCCGTTTTCTTGCGCTCGGTTTTTTGCGATTTGAGCGCCGCCGGCCGTGGGGGAGGGTATACAGCGAGTTGACCGGCAACCCCATTCCCGGCGCGACGGTGCGCATCTATGACGCGCAATTTAAGAAAGTGAAAGAAACGCAGATTACCGATCGCGATGGCCGATTCGGGTTTTTGGTTTCGCCTGGAACATATTTTTTGCAGATTGTGAAAAAAGGATTCACCGCGGTGGAGACGGGGGTCGTGCATGTTGCCGACCCCAAGGAAGTGGTCGCGCTGGAGATTCCTGTAAAATCCGAAACCAAAGAAGTAGATGAACGGTCGTTGCGGTTGCTCCGGACGCTCAACACCATCAAATCGGTGTTTGATCTCGTCAATCCGTATCTGTTTGTCTTCGGCACGGGGCTCAGCATGTTTATCGCCGTGATTGTGCCGACGGGCTTCAATTACGGTGTCTTGGTTTTGTATCTTGCGTTGGATGCGGTAAAGATTTTGTTGGCGCGCTGGTCGCTGAAGTCGTTTGGCATCGTGGCCGACGTGAAACTCAAAACCCCGCTGCCGCTCACGGTGGTACGCGTGTTTGATGAAAAGCGCAGCTGGCTCCTCGGCACGCATGTTACCGATGAACTTGGCCGCTTCAACTTTTTGCTTTCACCTGGTTCGTACTATGTTTCGTGCGCAAAAACGGGATACAAACCATACCAATCAAAACCCGTGTTCTTGAAGAAATCCGGAATCATCACGTTTGATGTGCAGATGGAGCGATTGCGGTAGCAATCGCACAATTGACAGAAAACAATTGACATTTGACCAGAGGAACTCAAGTTAATTGTCACGTGTCACCGGTCAAATGTTCTACGGCAGCGGCAGTTGCCCGATAACCTTAATTAAGCTTGTCCCCGTCATTGCTTTTGGTTTTTTGAGCCCCATCATTGCAATGATGGTCGGCGCGACGTCTGCAGAAATACCGCGCGTGATGATGGTGGACACGGGGTTCGCGGGTGTCGTGCGTTTGTTGTCTGATGCCGCGATCCAAAACGGCACCGGATTAGTGGAGTGTTCGGTGTCCGCCTCGTCGTTTTCCAGATTAATCATTTCCTCGCAATTGCCGTGGTCCGCGGTCACGTAGAGCACGCCGCCCACGTTTAATGTTTCATTCATGATGGTGCCCACGCACTCATCAATAACTTCCAGGCCGATAATTGCGGCGCTGATGTTTCCGGTGTGGCCAACCATGTCGCCGTTCGCGAAATTCACGGCGACGAAGTCGTATTGTTTAGAGCGGATCGCTTCAATTACTTTGTCGGCGATTTCCCGCGCGCTCATTTCCGGCTTCTGGTCATAGTCGGTCACGTTCGCGGCTGAAGGCACGATGACGCGGTCTTCGTGTTCAAACGGCTCCTCGCGCCCACCGTTCAAAAAGTAGGTGATGTGCGCGTATTTTTCTTTCTCGGCGATGTGGATTTGGCGCAACCCCGCGTCCGCGATGACTTTGGCGAGCGGTTCTGCGATGTGCTGTGAGGGGAATGCGATGTGCGCGGGGAGCGTCTCGTCATATTCGGTCATGGTCGCGATGAAAAGATTTTTGAACGCCGTGCGTGGAAACTCTTTGAACATCGGGTCAACGAAGGGGAGGAGCAGTTGCCGCATGCGATCCGGTCTAAAGTTCCAGAACAACAGCGCGTCGTTGTCGTGAACAGCGCCAATGGGCGTGCCATCGCGGACAATTGTTGTGCCGGGAATTACTTCGTCGCTGATGTTTTCTTTATATGCACCATCAAGCGCCGCTTGGATATCGTCCGCGTTTTTTTCTCCCTTGCCGATGATGGCGTCATAGGCGCGTTTTGTCCTGTCCCATTTTGCGGCGCGGTCCATGCCAAGGTAGCGGCCGGAAAC
The DNA here is from genome assembly GCA_030649055.1 of bacterium. Lineage (NCBI taxonomy): Bacteria > bacterium. The sequence continues at coordinate 29,595 of JAUSGH010000009.1, forward strand.
GCTTGCGATTTCTCCCAGTCCCACCGCGGCAATTTCTTTATTGAGCAAATCAAAAAATAGCGGCGCGGATTGCGGCGGCACGTCGCGTCCGTCCGTGAACGCGTGGACAAATACCTTTCCGAAAAAGCCGAGCTGTTTTATGGCGCGAAGCAATGCAAAAAGGTGGTCAATGTGCGCGTGCACGCCACCGTTGGAAAGGAGGCCCGCAAGGTGGATTGCGGAATTGTTTTTTGTGGCGTGCGCCACCGCGTCTTTCCATACCGGTAAATCAAAAAATGTTTTGTCCTCAATCGCGAGGTTCACTCGAGGGAGGTGCTGATAGATGACGGTGCCGGCGCCGATGTTGGAGTGCCCGACTTCAGAATTGCCGACTTCACCCCACATAATGCCCACAGCAATGCCGGAGGATTGGAGTGCCGTACCCGGATAGAAATGACTCAAATAGCGCAAATGGGGGAGCCGTGCCATTGCTACGGCGTTGCCTTTCGTTTCAAGTGATAAGCCGAAGCCGTCTAAGATGAGGAGAACATGGGGACGATGCATACAATAACTTTAACAGAAGTAAGATGTAAGAAGTAGGAAGTAAAAAAGGAGCGCGCTGTCATTGCGAGGCGCAGCGGCGACGAAACAATCTCTCCGCCGGAAAGATGAAAGCGCTCCGCGCCAAATGTCTACTACCATGTCCGATCGGGCATGATAGTGGACATAGCAAATTTGTAAAAATGCAAACGCCCGGTACCAGTATGCGGTACGGGGCGTTCGAGTGCTTTGAGATCCTTCAGCCGATGGTCATCGGCTGAAGGATGACGTCTGTTGGGTGTCACTTCTTTTCGTTGGGCTTCAGTTCGTCGGGGAGCGGATAGTGCTTCGCGTCGCCCTTCTTTGCGGCCTCCATGATGAGCGTGAAGCCCGCCTTTTCGGTGACCGTGGAAAGGGGGCGACCCAGCACCCAGATGCCGTCGTTCTCGCCGTGCCCCTTGATGATCGTGACGAAGTAGGTGTCACTGGTCGGCATCGCCTCGGCGGGAATGGTGAAGCCCGTCGTCTTCGAGGCGTTTGCCTCGACGACGTTCGTCGCCGTATTCTTGTCTTGCGTGATGTTCTTGTTGGCGACTCGGTTTAGCAACACCGCGCAAACGCCGACGGCCGTCATCGTGATGACGATCAACAACGCCGCGATTGTCTGTTTCATCTCGGTCCTCTCCTAATGAGCCATTTCTCGATGGTCATCCCGACACAAGTCGGGATGAAACAATTGTTTACTGCAACTAGCATAGCACAGGGCGTCTGAAAATGCAAACGCCTGGCTGAGACATAAGACGTAAGAAGTAGGAAGTAAGGCGACAGGTGGGCGTTCTCGTTGCTCTTACTTCTTATTTTCTATGTCTTACTTCTTCCCAAGAACCACTCCACCGTTCTCTTCAACCCTTCCTTAAACTTCACTTCCGGAACATAACCGAGCCATTCCTTTGCTTTGGAAACATCCGCGTGCGTGTCACGGACGTCGCCCAACCGCGGCGGGCGAGCTTCAAGCTGCAGTTTTTTGCCGGTATATTGCTCAATTAACTTGCGCGCTTCGTTTACGGTTGTGCGTTCGCCGTGGGCGATATTGAACATTTCACCGTTTAACTTTTTCGGCGCCTGCATGGCAAGGATGTTCGCGCGGACGACGTTGTCTACGTAGCAAAAGTCGCGTGACTGCGTGCCGTCGCCTTCAATAAACGCCTTTTTATGCTTCGGAAAATAGAGCGATTCAAGCCACGCGGAAATCACCGTGGAGTAGGGCGAGTCACCGTATTGTCCGGGACCGAAGACGTTAAAGTAGCGGAGCGACACGGTGTCTAACCCATAGAGTTCGGAAAACATTTTGCAAAACGATTCGCCGACATATTTTTGGAGCGCGTAGGGCGATTTGGGATCTGCCGGATTTTCCGATTCTTTGGTCGGGAGTTTTTTTGCTCCGCCATAGGCCGCGGATGAAGCCGAATATATAAAGCGTTTGATGCCGTTATTTTTTGCCGCTTCAAGCAAGGCAACGGTGCCCCCGATGTTCACGAGCGTCGTTTTCGCTGGCTGCTCAATGGAATATGACACGCGGGGGAGTGCCGCGAAATGAAATACGTATTCGGGTTTATGTTTTGTGAAAATCTTCGCTAACAGTTTTTCGTCTAAAATAGAGCCCTCATAAAAAACGAAAGTTTTTTTGCCCTGAGCGGAGTCGAAGGGCGTTAATACTTCGTGCCGTCCGGTTGAAAAATCGTCAATTCCGACGATGGCGACCTTCGGAAACTCGCGGTGAAATTGCGCCACAAAATTGCTGCCGATAAATCCGGCGCAGCCAGTGACTAAAATCGCTCGAGGTTGGATGTTGGAAGTTTGAGGTTTCATCTACGTTATCATACATAACTCCGGGTGTTATAAAAAGTTGCAGCCCGCCCACACATCGTGTGAGCGGGCTTGCGGGGCTCTAGTTCTCGGATGGCGGCCGCAGAGCCGCCTCCCGCGCCTGGATCTTGCGGACCCAGGCGCCGTGCTCCTTCTGGAGCTCGACGTCGCGGGTTGCCGCCTCCCGCGCCAACTGCGCCTTCAAGGCGCGGAGGCTGTAGCGGAAGATGAGACACGTGAGTACCAAACCCACGATCGCAGACGCGTCCAGGATGTTCATGGATTCGAACACGGCATCCTCCAGTGAAAGAAACCCTTGGTTTTCCCTTCATTTGCAGGCTAACACCACCTGCATTTACTACATACATTGTACGCCTTAAATACGGTTTTGTCAATAGTATGAGATAATGCGATGCTTGGCGTGGTAAAACCAACAAAATCCATCGGCAATTCGGTGGTCAAGGAGAGTAACGAGTGCTTCCTAACTTCACGATCGTGAAGTTAGGAAGCACTCTACATTCGTATAAAAAAACTTTTGTCGGGCCGCTGGGAATTTCACGTCGCGCTTGCGCGCTCCCTAAAACCCAGCGGTTTTAGTATTTCCGCCACGGAAAAACTTCCGTTTTCCCGGCCCCTTTCCCGTTCACTTCCGCATCCCTCCCTTCAGTCGGGCCGCTGGGAATTGAACCCAGTCAACATGCTCCCAAAGCATGCGTACTACCGGTATACGACGGCCCGCAATATTGCCATTCTACCCTAAAATTGCATAAAACGTCAAAAGTTGATAATGTATAAACAAAATCGCCCCCGTAGCTCAATGGATAGAGCAGTGCTCTTCTAAGGCATTGATGTAGGTTCGATTCCTACCGGGGGCACAGAATGACAAAGCCACGCAATGCGTGGCTTTGTCATTCTGTCTGGTAGGAATCGAACCGCGGGCTCCCTGTTTACCCAAGAGCGTAGAGATTGGCTCGTAAACAGCAGTACTTTAGTGTCGCAAGCTCCGGTGAGGAGCTGAAGATTTCAAACTTCAGCAGAAGTTTGAGGCGATTCCTACCGGGGGCACAAATCAGAATACCGCCTTACGCGGTATTTTGATTTGTGCCAGGAATCGGACGAAAAAATTCCTCGTAGCGCTATCGAATAGTGTATACTAATTTCATAGCGTCATAACGCGGTCGAATTAAAATAAAAAAAATTCTTTCATGGAAAATATAGACCAATATAAAGCGTTGCTTTCCGAAGTGATCGCGAAGGAGGCGGTGATTCTGGGGCCCGACATCGCAATACTCAAGGCGCGCAATGTCGCGGAGCTTGCGATCTCGGATAAGGGCGAAGTGACTGACATTACGGGGAATCCCGATGAGGCGGTGCAGAAGCTCATCGAGGAGTACGTGAATCTTTCCGGGCTCATTGTTAAAAACGTCACAAAGTCGATTTTTGAGAAGTATCAGATGATGCAGCCGAAAAAGTAAAACGCATCATCGTACGTAACATCAATATGAAAAAAGGATTATTGTTCGGAACGGTTGCCGCATTTGTCGCGCCACTTCTTGCGCTTGCGCAGGAAAGCGCGGGAATGACGACGCTCTATACGATTCAGCTGATTCCTGAGGGCGGAGTGATGGATATCTTCCACTTCCTGAATTTAGCACTTGGTCTCTTTGCGGCATTTTACGCAGTGAAACTCGCGGCGCTTTCGCAGGGCGGGGAGCTTGAGAAGACATGGAACGCGCTTGCGTTTGCTGCGGTATTGTTCGCGCTGACACACATCGCAAACGTTATGAGCGCGCTTGGCTTTGTCTCTATCGGTGGCATTAACGAGGTGCTCGGATTGCTTCTCTCGGGAACGCTTCTGTATGTCTTTATGAGGACGCGGAGCGCGCTTTTGGGGAGAATTCTTGGAAAATAGCTGGTAGATCTTAGTTAATGGAAGCAACGACCATCATCATTGCGGTGCTCGCGGTTGGGTTTGGGCTGTTCTCTTATTGGGAGAACCGCGCGTTTAAGCGCGTTCTTTCCCAAAGCGCCGAGGAAGCAAACCGCCGCATGTACGAGCTTGCGATGTTGAAAGAACTTGGTGAACGCACCGGCTACTCGTTAAATATTCAAAACATCGTTGACGTCATCACCGGGTCGCTGCATCAGTTTATTGAGTACAGCGCGGTGTCGTATATGCTGCTGGAGCCCGAGGCGGTGATGTTTAAGATACACCTGGAGCGGTCGGTGCCGCGCAAGTTTATTGACGATGTGCGCGACCGGATGCTCGGTTCGCTTTCGGCGTTGCTGGACCGGACATTCCAAAAGCAGCAGGTTGCCGAGGTTGTCTCCGGCTCCATACTCGTGGAGGATCCGGCGTTGTCCGTGCGGTCATTTTTCAACATTCCGATCATCATCGGCGAAAATCCGGTTGGCGTCATTACGGTCGCGCATACCGAGCCAGGCCACTTTGCGGAGGAAGAGATGACCATTCTCTATAAAATCACGCAACAGGCTTCGCTCGCCGTGACGCGGCTGCAGGAAGTCGTGGAAACCGAACAACGGAAACTCTCCGCGATGGTGGAGAGTATCACCGAAGGGGTGGTGATGACCGGGCTGGACTATCGTATTGTCGCGGTGAACCCCGCGGCAAAACGCATGGTGGGCATTGCCCCGGGGAAAAAAGACGTCACGCTCTTTGATTTTGTGGAGCATCTGGGCGGGAAATTTGATATGAAGGGGAAGCTGGAGGAAAGCGTGAAATTGGATAAGGTGCTGGAGGTGTCGGAGGCGCTTATCGGGGAAAAGTATTATCAGATTTTTGTAGCACCCGTCAAAAGCAGCGCCGGCGTCGCGCAAGGAGAAGTGTTGGGCGGCGTCGTTATTTTTCATGACATTACGCACGATAAAGAACTGGAGCGGCTGCGGGACGATTTCACGGCGATGATTGTGCACGAGCTTCGTTCGCCGCTCACGGGTATTAATAAGCTTGCCGAGGTGTTGCAGCTGCCCAATATCGCCGCCGACAAACAGAAGCGCGCGAAAGACATCGTGCTTATTTATGATGAATCGCGCCGCATGATCGCGCTCGTGAACGACTTACTGGACGTCGCGCGGCTGGAATCCGGGAAATTTGAGATGACAAAGGTGCCGTCGGATACCTGCGGCGTCATCCGCGAGCGCGCGACGTTTTATACTGCAGCGGCCGAGGGCGCGGGTGTGACGCTCGCGGTTTCCTGTGATGATCGTTTGCCGAAAACCGTTGCCTTTGACCCGTTGCGCATCGCGCAGACGCTCAATAATTTGATTTCTAACGCCATCAAGTTTTCGCCTGCCGGAGGCACGGTACTGGTGGAGGCGTTGCGTCACGCGGAAGGCGAGTTGATAGAAGCGGAGGCGAAGGCGGCGGGCTTTGCCTGGCTGTGGGTAAAAAGCGAAGAGCGGCTGAAAAAAATCGGGGACGCGGTGGTGGTCGCCGTAACGGATGTCGGAGAGGGGATTCCGGCGGATGAGATTCCGCTGTTGTTTACAAAATTCAAGCAAGTTCAGCGTGGCATATTGGGGCAGGAGAAAAAAGGCGCGGGGTTGGGGCTCGCGATCGCGAAAGGACTTGTGGAGGCGCACGGGGGCATTATTGGCGTTTACTCGCGCGAAGGCGAAGGAAGCGTGTTCTATTTTACCATTCCATTGGCGTAGTACGAGTATTTAGTATTGGGTATCCAGTATTCAGTATGGGAGGACAACGACCCTCGAGCCCATACGAGATACTGAATACTCCATACGTAATACTTTCGCGGGGGCATCTATTGACAAAAGCCTAGCACTATGCTAGGATGTTTTTGGTTCCGAAGGTGGGTAGCTCAACGGTTGGGCGAACCGCTTTCGTGTAAGGAGGAAGTCATGAGAAAGCGCAGCGAGATCACGGAAGTCCGGATCGGACGGGTGCGCCCGGTGCGTACGAGGCGGGATCGGCAGCTGCTCGACCGGCCGCCATGTCAGGAGAAGCCCGAGGTCTCCTCGAGACCCGAGAGGACCTACACGATCGACAAGGACTACGACGACCACAGGCAGATGATCTTCGCTTCGATGGGAGTTCAGTAGAAGGAGAAGAACGAGATGGGAACGAGCAATCTGACCCGGCGCGCGCCTCGTCGTGAGGCATGCGGCGTTAGGCGCGAGATCGCGGAGGGGATCGACAAAATTCGCGTCGCCCTCGAGGACGATAGCCGTTACCTGTACGAGGTGTGCGATTGCGAATTCGATGACTGGGGAGACGACTTCTTCGAGTTGCCGCGCGATGACCCGTATCCGAACCCTTTCGAAAACGATGGTGAGGAGTGCGGAGAGGAGGACGCGGACGAGGAGGACTAGTAGCGACGAGCCCTGCGATGCGTGGAGACGCATTGCAGGGCTCATTCGTTTTTAGAGAACGATAGTACCCATAAAAGCTCTTGAGGTATAATTACCTTATGGCAAAGCATGGTTATGTAGGAAATTGTGACATTCGTTGGTCGGCAAATCTTGCATATGGAATAGGGCTCATCGCCTCTGATGGAAATGTCCACAAGAACGGGAAAGGGATTCTATTTAAGTCCGCAGAAGAAGAGCTCATGTTGAAATTTCGGGACGCATTGGGCATCACAAATAACATTGGGCGAAGTGCCCGCGGAGGGGAGAGCGAGAAGAAATATTACTACACGCAATTTAGCAGCGTTGCGTTCTGGCGATTTTTGAACAGTATCGGAATAACGCCGGCAAAATCAAAAACTATTAAATCTGTCGCCGTACCCAATCAATTTTTCCCGGATTTTTTGCGCGGCCTTTTTGATGGAGACGGCACATTCTATTCTTCGTGGGATAAACGGTGGCCGCGAAGTTTTGTTTTTCAAGCATCGTTTGCGTCCGCGAGTTATCCTTTTGTTTGGTGGTTGAAAGAGATGCTTGCCGATAAGTATGGAATGAAGGGATTTATCCGGAAAGGAGCGGGAGTGTATAATTTGCGGTATGTGAAAGGCGACAGCAAGAAGTTATTCTCGGCCATGTACTATAAGCCGGGGCTATTGTTTTTGAGTCGCAAGTACGATAAAATGGTGAAAGCGTTTGAGTATGATAATCTTTTGAAATCAGACGCAAATATTGCAATAGCCGCGGTAGCTCAGTAGTAGAGCAGTACCCTGAAGAGGTACGTGTCGGGGGTGCGATTCCCTCCCGCGGCACAATAATATAAATAACCCCCGCAAAACGGGGTTATTTATATTGTGCAGCGGCGAGCAAGCGCAAACCAAAAGTTGCCCCCGTCAATTCATCTCTGCTACAATTTTCGTGAGGAGCGGATTCGCATTATTTTGAAACAGATTCGCATTACAGTTCGACAGTGCTCACTGTCATTATACCCTGAGCTTGTCGAAGGGTTCGCGATTACTCCATGTTACACGCCATCGTCGGTTGCATGTGGAGCGGAAAAACCGAAGAACTCTATCGGCGGCTTTTGCGGTTTGTGCTCGCGAAAAATAATGTTGTGATTTTTGAGCCAAAAGCGAACACGCGCAAAGTCCGGAGTATACACGCGTTCCAAAACAAAGCGAAAGCGAAAATGCCGGAGCCGATCGCGATTACGCATCCGAAAGAAATTTTGACCGCGCATAAACGGCTGGTGAATCGGGCGGATGTAATTGCAATTGATGAGGCGCAGTTTTTTCATGCCGAGAAGGATGTTGCCGACTTATTGCGCGTTGTGGAGGAGCTTGGAAAAACGAAAGTCGTGTTTGTCGCGGGGCTTGATACGGATTTTTTGCACCGGCCGTTCGGCGCCGTGCCGCATGTGTTGGCGGTGGCGGATCATGTCACAAAACTTTCCGCCGTATGTATGCAGTGCGGGGGAGACGCGACGTATACACAGCGTCTCGTGAGCGGGGTGCCGGCATCTGCGGATTCACCGCTGATTTTGGTGGGGGATATGTCGTCGTACGAACCGAGGTGCAGGAAGTGCTTCAAGATAGGGTAGAAGCGGATAGACACGGATGACAACGCGGATAAACGCGGAAGCGGGCAATGAAACAAAAAGAAAATAATTTTGCGTATATAGACGGAGCGAATTTACACAAGGGCATCGCTGGCCTTGGCTGGGTGCTTGATTATGGGCGATTTCGAGTTTGGTTGTCTGAAAAATACGGCGTGAAAACTGCCTATATTTTTATTGGACTGATACCAAAATATAAGGACTTATATACGTTCCTGCAGAAAGCCGGCTACACCCTTATATTCAAAGAAGTTATATACGACGACAACGGAAAGCCGAAAGGTAATTGCGATGCTGATTTGGTTTTACAGACCGTCCGAGATGTGTATGAATCGGAAATAGATAAAGCCGTTATTGTTTCGAGCGACGGTGACTATGCGGGGCTTGTTAAGTTTCTCCAAGAAAAGCAGAAGATGGCGGTTGTGCTTTCTCCGGCGAGTGAGAAGAAGTGCTCAATTTTACTTAAAAGAACCACGGTAAAGATATCATATCTGGGCGATCAGAAGAATATTTTGATGGCCAATAAAGAAAAAGCCCCCAACGGAGACAGAACTCCATAAGGGTCTTTTTCGTAGTGAATACGATAACTATATAGCAAGCCGCGGATAAAAGTCAATACTTGACAAACGCAGTGCGCTTGTGCTATACTGTATGCAGTTCCAGTCAGCCCTCACATCAATGCGGGAAGTATAGCGATTCAAATTTAACGGAAAGCAGTAGTACGCTCGCATTGATGTGAGGGTTGGCAAGTTTCAAATAATTCCAGCGATGGAGAAGTTTAGATGTTACACGTAATGTTCCGAACGCAGGGAGAGGAAGTTCGCGTGTGCCTCAGGTGTGATCTTTGGATTCCGCTTCCTCACGAAGGAGAAAGGGACCCGCTCGATATGAGTGATCTCAACCTGGGGCTCTGTTACGAGCAGCAGGAGGACATCCGGATGGTTCAGATGTTCTTTGACTTCGTGGACGGGAGAGGCATTTGCCCGACTCGCAAACCTCAGAATGCTGTTGGGTTGCACGTCTGGTACGTCACAGAAAAGGATGCTGTGGCGATCAGACGGTGGCTTCTCCGGCAGAGCGGTGTGCAGGTGGAGTAGTCCGGTCCGGGGAGCGAGTTCGCTCGCTCCCTGCTATCCTTCAGCCCACGATATTTTTCGAACATGGATTCGATCGTGGCCTGAATGATGGTTTGTACCTTGAATTGAAGGAGGTCGTCATGGGAGTTCTGAACTTCATGAAGGGGATGTTTGTCGGCGTCGGGCGCAAGAACCTCAAGTCTGGCACGCATGTCATCGTTCATTTGGACGGAGTGGACGTGCTCGGCGTTGTGGTGTCGGACAAGGACGGTAGCCGCCGCAAGCGCGTGCGGGTGAAGCTCGCCAGTGGCGGCGATCCTGTCGTCGTGCGCAGGCGCGACGTGACCGTGGACTAGGTTTCGGAAGGAGGTGAACGATGATGTACGTCATTCCGACCATCGTTCCGGAGCGTCATCCCCCCGACTTCATCGCTCTCGTGCGTTTCACGCGGCGAGGGCGTCTGGAGGTGGGAGTGTTCGTCGGGATGAGCGCTGATGGACTGGTGGACATCCTCCGGCCCGTCAGCAACAGCGAGACCGGAAAGATGGAACTGGGAACGCTCCGGCGGCTTGACCAAGTGGAGATTTTTCCGCTCTAGTGGCGGAAGGGAGAAAAGCAATGAGGCGAGGTTCACAATCGTGGACCTCGCCTCAAATCATTTTATTGAGTATATAATAGAGAGATGAACGAGAAAGTTTTATCAATGCCGCGGATTATTGCGGGAGTTGTCTTGAGTTTGCTTGTTGGGGGATTGGGGCACATTGTCTTGGGCTTTTGGCGCCGGGGTCTTGCGTGGTTCGCGCTGGGATCGGTGCTTGCGCTGGCGCTTAGTTATTTCATCCCCGAGCTTATTTTGCCGAACCGCGTAACGCTCTTCGGCGTCACCTTCGGAATACTTGCGGCGCTGGATGTATGGCGCGTTGCCGAGCTGCACAACGTCGCTGCGCGCGAGCGGACGGAAAATCCGCCGGCGGAAGAGGTGTAAGGGGTAAGCACAGCTTGTTAGCTTCGTTAGCTTGTTAGTCGGAAACTCGGTGAATGGGCTTGGCGGCTAGTCGTGTTCTCCTTGCGTTTGGTGTTTCGGTTATGATATTATAGTGAAGCAAAACACGGCGCTTATAGTTTAATGGTAGAACTCCGCTCTGTGGCAGCGGTAGCGAGGGTCCGATTCCCTCTAAGCGCCCAAATGACAGTATTGCTGAAAAGCAATGTTGTCATTTGGGCGCTGGAAGCGGACGGGAAAGGGGTCGGGAAAACGGGAGTTTTCCCGTGGCGGAAGTATTGAAACCGCTGGGTTTCAAGGAGCGAAGCGACGTTCGATTCCCTCTAAGCGCCCAAAGTATTAAGAAATAATTTATGGCAACACATCCCAAAAAACTCCTCGCGGTACACGAAGTTGAAAACGTCGTTGTGGCGTGTATTGATTTCCGTTTCCGGCACGCGTTGCACGAGGCAATCCGTGAGGCGTTTGGGATTGACCATTATGATGAGATTAAGCTTGCGGGCGGGGCGAAGAATTGCTCGCTCCCGGGCGTTGAATCGCGCCGCGAAGTGGTGCGCGACGACGTGGCGTTGGCGCTGGAGAAGCACAAGGCGCAACGCATTATTTTGTTAAATCATGAAAACTGCGGGAAGTATGCCGCCGAGGGGAACACGTTTGAACATTTTCCCGACGAGCGCGTATTCCATCAGAAAGAATTGAAAGCCGCGGGCGCGTGGGCGAAAAAGCATTTTCCGAAAGCGGAAGTACGCATGGGGTTTGTGTATGTGGAGGGGGAGGACAAGGTGAAGATTGAGGAGGTGGACGGAAAGAAGTAGGACGTAAGAAGTAAGAAGTAAGAAATGGAAACGCCGGGCTCGAGATTCTCGAGCCCGGCGTTTTCGCTGTCTATCGGCGCGCGTTCCATGCTGCGAAGCGTTCGCGGTTCACGCGATGTGCCACTTCGCGCTCACCGCGGAGCACTCGGCAGATGGGAACGATGTGCAGGTCGTGCTCGCCGGCGATGCGTTCGCGGACCACATCCTCGGCCGCGAGTACCTTTGCGGTGATGACTGCGAGGTCCCAACCGAGGTTGTTCGCCACGCCGCACGGGGCGTGAGCGACGAGGAGTAGTGTCTCGATACCATTCATCTCCTCCGCCGCCTTGATGTTCGCGAGAAGCACGACGCTGGTCATGGGGCCGAGGAGGCGTTTCGTCTTCGTTCGAATGACGAGATGCTCGCCGTTCGGGAAGATGAGGCGGAATCGGATCTCCTCGATACTCTTCATCGGCGCATCGTCGTCGATGCAGACATCCAAGGTGATCGGATTCGCAAACGGGTCTTCCGCCGCTTGTGTCGCTCCGCCGGCGACACCGCACGCATGCGACCGCCGCTTCGTACGCTGCGCCGATCCGAGATCCCAGATGTCCTGCATCGCGTCGTGGAATCGGTCGCCGTCAGCACAGAGTACCGCGATGACGCCGTCCGCCTGAGGGATGCTCTCGGGCTTGAGTTCCTCGAAGATGCCTTCTTCCATGAACCGTCCGTAGATGAGTTCGTCCGTTGCCGAGAGTTTCAGCATGCGTCCTCCTTTTCCCATAAATCCGCATCCGAACTATTCAGATGCTACTGTCGGCCATGATAGCAGGAAGTAATGCGATGGTCAATGCTTGCATTTTTTTGGGCGCACTTTTACACTAAAAATATATGAAAAACATTTTCAGTACTCGTCGGGGTGAGCTTTCGGTTCCGCTCGCGATTATCGTCGCGGGACTTATTATCGGCGTTTCGGTCATTTACGCGGTCGGAAAAAAGTCCGTTACCGGTCCGATTGCGGATGACGGAGCGGATGTTTCGGGAACCGCGAATGCGCTGGATAAAGCGCGGGCCGTCGGCGCGGACGACCACATTCTTGGCGATCCGAATGCTCCGGTAAAAATTATTGAATATTCCGACACCGAATGTCCGTTCTGTAAACGGTTTCATGAAACCATGCGGCAGCTGGTTGCCGAGTATGACGGCAAAGTGGCGTGGGTGTACCGGAACTTCCCATTAGATTCATTGCATCCGAAAGCCCCGAAAGAAGCCGCGGCGGCGGAGTGCGCGGCAGAGCTTGGCGGCAATGAAGCATATTGGACATATCTAAACCGGCTTTATGAGATTACACCGTCCAACAACGGTCTTGATTTTGCCGAGTTGCCGAAGATCGCCGCCTACGCCGGACTTAACATCGCGGAGTTTAACGCATGCGTGGCAAGCGGAAAGACGACAGCGCGCGTGTCGGCGGATTACGCGGAAGCGGTTGCGGTTGGCGCGCGTGGAACGCCGTTTAGCATCGTCGTAAGCGCGAGCGGACAAAAAACAACGATTCCGGGAGCATTGCCGCTGGAGTCGGTGAAGAATATTGTTGATGAGGCGTTGAGGTAAGTATTATTATCAGTAATTATTATTTCCTGAGTACAGTCGACCGCGTGCCGCCTTAGCTTTAGCGGTGGCGCAAGGAATACAATAGTGTAGCCCTTCGATAAACTCAGGGACTAACGGTGCTATATATATGAAGAACCCCATGTATTATGTAGCAGTAGCTGCGGCAACAATGATTGTTGCGATGCCGGTTGTGGCGCAGGAACCGGGTGCCGCGGCGCGGGCGGTAACGGCTCCGGTCAAGGCTGTTCGTGAGGCGGCAAAAGAGAAGGTGCAGGAGGCGCGGGAGGCAGTGCGCGGAGAAGTGAAAGATATTCGCGCCGAAGCAAAGAGAGTGGCTGCCGATCTTCGTGTTGTCCGCGTGGAAAAGCGCGAACAATTCAAAAAAGAAATCAGCGACGCGCAGGAAAAAATGCGTGCGCGTGTGCAGGAGAAGAAAGACGAGCTGAAAGCGAATCTCGCGAAAATTAAGGATGAGAAAAAGCGCGCCGCCGTGGAGCGTATATATGCGGAGATGACGAAATTGAACGCGACACGCACTGATCGGTTTACCGAAGCGTTGGAGAAGCTGGAGGCGGTAACGGAGCGCGTCAGGGATCGTTCCGACAAGGCAAAAGAAGCTGGCCGCGATGTGGTGGCGGTTGAAGCGGCAATTGCGGACGCGTTAAAAGCGATTGATGCGGCGCGTCTTGTCGTCAAAGCGCAGGCGGGACAAGTATACAAGCTCGGCGTAGAGAGCGAAGCGACGTTGAAGACAAAAGCGGGGAATTTGCGTAAAGTGCTTCACGAAGATCTGAAGAAAACGGAAGACGCGGTGAAGGCGGCGCGCGAGGCGGTACAAAACGCCGCGCGCGAACTAGGCAAAGTCCCGGGTATCAAAGAGTTTAAAACACCCGCCCCGGTAACAGCGCCGGTAGCTCAGTAACACCAACATCATGAACAAACTTTCTATTGTACTTATTATCGCGATTGTGGTCGTTGGCGCGTGGCTCTGGTGGATGAACGCGGAACCCTCGGAGGTAGTCGTGGCTCCGATAACGGCGCCGGTTGTTGAGGTGACTCCCGAGGTAAGCCCGACCTCCGACATTGATGCCGATCTGGGAGCGATTGACATTGGTGATGTCGGAGCGGATTTTCAGGGAATCGATGCGGACTTGAACCAATTATAGATAGAAGCGGATACGCGCGCCTGCCTGCGGTAGGCAGGGATAGCAACGCGGAAGTACGCAGAACCAAAAAGGCCCATTTGAGGCCTTTTTGGTTGTATTGCCCCAACGGCTCAACGGGACGGCCTCCGTTGAGCCGTTGCGCGCTCATACCCTTATTCGCGCGAATAAGAGAATAAGAGACAACAAATTTGACATATTGACAAATCGGGCGGCTTTTGGTATACTTTCTGCAACCTCGTAAGAGGCGCGCTCATCGGAACGGGAGCGTTTCCGTTCGACCTATACGAGAGGGGCAAGTCTCTCGAGGCGGCTGCGTTCGCAGCTGCCGAACAGTACCTCACAATCCGTCCTTTGGACGGAGTATTCTGTGGAGGTGGGTCATGAGACCCAAGGATCTGTTGGTGGCGTCTTACGATTCCGTGAAGAAGACGGCGGTCATCACGCCGATTCCTCCCGAGGGATGGATTACCGTGTGTGGCGCAAGTTGCCGCATGAATGTGGAGACAGGCGAGGGCATCCATGCACTCGTCGTCGTTCCCGAGGAAGGATCCAAGGACGTCATCGCTCTCGTGGTTAGCTACTTGCCGCCTATCGGGAAGTATGGGCATCGCGAGGATCAGTGCTTCTTCATTGAGGTGACGGGCGGCGTGGACAAGCCGGTGGATCTCGAAGATGTGTGGATTCCTCCCGCCGATCGCCTCGCCACGGTGACAGATTCGTCAGTGATGGTGGAGATCGAGGGCGTGCGCTACATTGGACATAGGTACCCGAATTGCGGGGGCGCGTCGTCCGGCTACTACGTAGGCCCGAACCTGCTCTGCAAGTATCTCGCGGGCAAGGTCACGGCCGAGGAGGTGAAGGCGGCCGCGAAGGAGTTCAAGAAGGACGAGCTGTTCCTCTCTCAGAAGGAGCAGAAGAAGCTCCTCGCGGAGGCGGAGTGGCTCCGGAATGAGAACATCTCCATGAGCGAGCGTGCGCGGATGGCGGAACAGCTGGCGCGTGGTCTCAATCATGAGCTCCATGAGATGCGCAAGAAGCTCGGCGAATTCCCTGTCGAGATGGCGGAGCTCCGGCGCATCTCGATCGGGTTTCACGATGCGGCGAAACGTCAGTGGTTCAAGTCGAAGGCGCTTCGGAGGGCCATCGCAGACCACAAGGCTTACCATCGTATCTAGCGAGGCCAACGGGACCAAGTAGGTCCCCAAGCGAAAACAGGCCCGACGTCAGTAACCATTCTGACGTCGGGCTCTTCATTTTTATTGGGACTTACGCAATCGGTGTCATTCCCGCGAAAGCGGGAATCTAGAGCTTTCAAAAATGACGTATTACTGGATTCCCGCTTTCGCGGGAATGACAGAAAAGCGCAACCCCTTTATTTTCTCAAATCACCGTGTTATAGTATTGTCTTACGTAGTGGAAACGCCCTTCGACAAGCTCAGGGTATAAATAATATGAAACGCGAAAACATCCGAAACATCGCCATCATCGCCCACGTTGACCACGGCAAAACCACGCTCGTGGACGCGATGCTCAAACAAATGCACGCCGACCGCCACATTGAAGACATGGGCGAGCTTATTATGGATTCCATGGATCAGGAGCGCGAGCGCGGCATTACCATCAAAGCCAAGAATGCGAGCATCATGTATGGCGACATCAAAATCAACATTATTGATACGCCGGGCCACGCGGACTTCGGCGGCGAGGTGGAGCGCACGCTTCGCATGGCGGACGGTGTATTACTGCTCGTTGACGCGAAAGAAGGTCCGATGCCGCAGACGCGGTTTGTGTTAAAGAAAGCATTGGAGTTGGGGCTCAAAGCAATCGTGGTCATCAATAAAATTGATAAGCCCGATGCGCGGCCGACATTCGCGGTGAATAAGACATTTGATTTATTTGTGGAGCTGGGAGCCAGTCACGAACAGTTGGATTTCCAGATAGTCTACGCCATCGGCATTCAGGGCACAGCGACGCTGGATGAGCATGTGCCGGGCAAGGACTTAACGCCGCTGTTTGACACGGTGGTAAAATATATTCCCGCCCCCGAAGTGAATCTTGAGGGGCCATTGCAAATGCTCGTGCTCGCGCTTGCCTATGACGATTACAAAGGTAAAATGGCAATCGGGAAAATAAAATCAGGGAAAATAAACGAAAATGAAACCGTGGCGCGTATTATGCACGATGGGAAGGTGGTAAAAGCAAAAGTGACGGCGCTTTTGGCATTTGAGGGGTTGAAAAAAGTAAATGTGCCCGATGCCTTGGCGGGGGACATTGTTTCCATCGCCGGTTTTGATGAGGTGCAAATCGGGGAAACCATCGCGTCCGCGGAAACTCCGGTTGCCTTGCCGCCGATTAAAGTGGAAGAGCCGACGGTGAAAATGACTTTTGGCGTCAACACCTCTCCATTTGCCGGCAGAGAAGGAAAGTATATCACTTCGCGTAATTTGCGCGAGCGGTTGTTTAAAGAATTGGAAACCAATGTCGCCTTGCGCGTGGAAGAAACCGCGGCGCCTGATCAGTTTTTAGTTTCCGGTCGCGGAGAGTTGCATTTGGCCGTGGTTATTGAATCCATGCGCCGTGAAGGGTATGAGTTGCAGGTGTCTCAGCCGGAGGTAATTGTTAAGGAAATTGAAGGCAAGAAGATGGAGCCGTTTGAACGGCTGGTGGTGGAAATTCCCGGCGACTATCAGGGAGTAGTGATCGAAGAAGTAGGGAAGCGCGGCGGAGAATTGAAAAACGTCATGAATGGCGAACACGAGGTGGAGCTGGAATACATCATCCCGACACGCGGACTCATCGGGATTAAATCACTGCTTATGACGCGGACGAAAGGCCTCATTATTATGCACAGCATTTTTGAGGCGTATAAACCGATGCTCGGCGAAATGCAGCGCCGGTTGCTCGGCTCCATTGTTTCAACCGATACGGGAATCGTGCGCGCGTACGCGGTGGAAAACGCGCAGGACCGCGGTACCTTGTTTGTCGGTCCGGGCGATGAGGTATACGAAGGACAGGTTGTTGGACAGAACTCCCGCGAGTTTGATATGGAACTGAATCCTTGCAAAGAAAAAGAACTTTCTAACATGCGTTCGCGCGGAGCGGGGAAATTGATTCCGCTGACTCCGCCGCACCGTATGTCGCTTGAAGCGGGGCTTGAATACATCAGTCGCGATGAGCTTGTTGAGGCAACGCCGAAAAGTATCCGATTGCGGAAGAGCGTACTCAAGTTGATCAATAGGCAAAAAGTGCGCCGATCATCGGACAACTAGCATCGCGCAAAAACCAACACCCCCGTATAGTGGGGGGTGTCGTTGTTCGCGTACACAGTTTAGTTTTGTTATATTAAAAATATATGAATATAAAAAATATTAGGAACCTTTTTACCACGGTCGCGTTGGCGTCGTCGTTCGTCGCGGGTTTTGTCGGTATCGCGGGGGCGCAGGTGGCGTCGCCGGTTATTACAGAAGTTGCCACCGGTTGTCAGCACTCGCTTGCGTTGACGTCCGGAGGAACCGTTTTCGGATGGGGCAGGAATGATTATGGTCAGGTAGGGGACAATACAATAGTAAACCGTTCAACCCCGACACCAATCTCGGGTTTGAATGGCGTTATCGGAATTGGGGCCGGATGTTATCACTCGGTCGCGGTGAAGTCCGACGGCACGGTTTGGGAATGGGGTTCGATGAATGGTAAGCGCATTCCGACGCAAATTCCCGGTATAACCGGAGTTACCGCGGTTGCCGGTGGTGGCGGTGGCGGCACTGCCGGTGGTGGTTATGACTATTCAATCGCGCTTAAAAACGACGGTACGGTGTGGGCATGGGGGAGCAATATATATGGAAAACTCGGAGATGGAACAACTCTTAACAGGGAAACTCCGGGCCAAGTTCTTAATCTTACAGGGATAACAAAAATTTCCGCAGTAGCGTTGGCGGAACATTCTCTTGCGCTTAAAAACGACGGTACGGTGTGGGCATGGGGAAGAAATAACAGAGGAGAAATCGGTAATGGAACCGGCGGAACCGGACAATTTCAGGCGACACCGGTTCAGGTTTCAAACATTACGGGCGTAGTGGATATCAGCTCCGGTTTCGCGCACTCCTCCGCGGTGACGGGTGACGGGCTGGTGTGGCAGTGGGGATGGAACCGCAGGGGAGAGTACGGCAACGGCACAGGTTCCGATTCTAATATTCCATTACAAACTCCGCCCGGCTTTAACACGGGTAGCAGAATAGCCGGTGGCGTTGCGCATACGCTTATTCTTGAGAATGACAGCGATGTTTGGGGTTCCGGTGAAAATGTCAGCGGACAACTCGGCAACGGCACATTTGTGAATACGCTTACTCCGGTACAGACAGTGATTAGTGGAGTTGCGGCTATCGCGACGGGCGGTAATCAATTTTGCGGAGCTGCCTGCAGTTGGTTCGGTCACTCGTTGGCGATAAAATCCGATACCACCGTCTGGGGCTGGGGATATAACGCGAATGGTCAGGTGGGGGACGGGACGCTCACGAATCGGAATGTTCCGGTGCAGATTTTCTTCGTGCCACTGGTGGATGTGACCCCGCCGACCGCGCCAACCAATGTTGCCGCGAGCGCGTTAAGCAGCGCGCAAATCAACGTAACATGGGGTCCGTCAACCGATAACGTCGGTGTTGCGCAGTATCTTTTGTATCGCTGTGCGGGAGCAAGTTGCGCGCCGGTAACCCAGATTGCGGCTCCAACAGGCACGAGCTACTTTGATGTGGGCCTTACTGGTAGCACGGTATATGGATACAAGGTAGTGGCGGTTGATGCGTCGGGAAATCATAGCGCAGATTCCGCGGTGGTGTACGCGACCACGTTTGCTCCGCCGGATCTCACGGCGCCGACGGTGACTTCTGCCGCAAGTCCGGCATCGGGCACAACGGCAGATTCATTTACGTTCTCCGCTACTGCAACTGATAATGTCGGTGTGCACATGATAACGATTTTTGTTGATGGCATCGCGGTTCAGCAGTGTCTTGCGGCGTCATGTGTATACAGCACGACGTTCGGCGCCGGAACGCACACATATTACGTAGAAGCAACAGATGCCGCGGGAAATATTGGGCGCGATCCGATGACGGGAACAGGCAATGTGAATGTTTTCGCGCCCGGAGAAGATGATGGTGACGGTATTCTAGAGGGAGACGATGAATGTTCGGGAACTGTTGAGGATGCGATTGCGCCGGAAGAAGGACGTTTTATGTGGTCCGGCGGTACGCACTTCAAAACAAAAGATCCGAAATCAAAACAGGTCGTTGATAGCGCATATACCATGACGGATACGCGCGGATGTTCGGCGACGCAAATTCTTTCTCGGAAACCCGGCAATAATTCCGGAGAGTTGAGAAACGGAGCCACAAAGGGTACGATGGATAATTTCATCAGACAGCGGCGACCGTCAGCGACAAGAACCGGCGGGATACCGATTGCGTACGCGGCATCAGAAAGTGACGGATGGTTCGGTACATCATTGTGGTCAACAATAAAGGAATTTTTTGGGATCGCGGGTGAGTAATGCGTTAGAATTGCAGGTACGCGGTGCGTTATCTATAAACACAAGACACAACCCTTCCATGGGGGTTGTGTCTTATCGCGGTTGATAAAAGAGCATTTTTCTGGTAACATATACGCATGATTGTTGACGAAGTAAAAATTCATATCCATGCCGGAAACGGAGGCGACGGCAAGGTTGCTTTTGATACGTCCAAAGGCGGGCGGGGAGTGACCGGTGGCAGCGGTGGCAGGGGAGGTGATGTATACGTTGAGGGCGTGTCAAATTTGAGCGCCTTAAAACAATTTCGGCACAAAAAAGATTTTGCGGCGGGGAATGGGGAGAACGGAAGGGCGAAGACGTTGGACGGCGCCAACGGTGTGGATCTTGTGCTGAAAGTTCCCACCGGAACGATTGTGCATAATCTGGACACCAAAAGCGACGTGGAAATTTTGCGCGTGGGGGAGAGGGTACGGGTGGCGCGTGGCGGACGGGGCGGCAAAGGCAATTTTCTTTTCAAAGGCCCGCGGAATACCAGCCCCACGCAGTTTGAAGAAGGGAGGCCGGGCGAATTGTTCGAGATGTTGCTGGAGCTGCGCCTCATCGCCGACGTGGGTCTCATCGGATTGCCGAACGCCGGAAAATCATCGCTGTTGAATGAGCTCACGAGTGCCGCGGCGCGCGTTGCGGACTATCCCTTTACAACGCTCGAGCCGAACCTCGGGGTGTTTTATGGTAAACACGGGCGTCTGATTCTCGCGGATATCCCGGGGCTTATTGAAGGTGCTTCCGCCGGTAAAGGGCTGGGGCATAAGTTTCTGCGGCATATTGAACGGACAAAAGCGTTGTTGCATTGCATTGCCGCTGACAACGCCGACATTCGGGGAACTTATGATACTGTACGCGCGGAACTCGTGGCGCACAGTCCCGGACTCGCGGAAAAAACTGAATACATCTGCCTCACAAAAACCGACCTTCTGGGCGACAAGGAACGCGCGGTGAAGATGAAAGAGCTCCGGAAGATGAGCAAGGGCGCGCTTGTAGTTTCTATTTATAACCCCGAGGAAATAGAGGAGCTTCGGAAATTTCTGGATGCTATGATAGACGAGCAAAATCAGGTAAGATAGTTTGTATGGAGTCAGCACGGGCACAGCATTACTTTTTCCTCGGATTGCTTATCATCGCGCTCGCATTAAACGCGCTTATTTTTTTGCCGTACGTAGGCACGTTGGTGTTCGCCGCGACGCTCGCGGTGGTGTTCGCGCCGGTATATGAGCGCGTCGCTCGCGCGATACCCAAAGCGCCGAGCGTTGCGACACTGCTTACGATGGCGGCAGTGCTCGTTGTGATTGTACTGCCCGCCTCATTTTTCGGCACGCTGGTTTTTGAACAGGCGCAGGATCTCTATGTTCGTTTTGCGGATGAGGAAAGCGGGCTTTCGGCGACGCAAGGATTACTGCAAGAACTTGGAAGCATGTTGCCATTCCAAGTGAGCGAGAAGCTTATTCCGAACGTCGGGCAATACGCGCGCGAGGCGCTTTCATATATCGTTGGTAATTTGGGAAAGATATTCTCCGGCGTTGCGACAGCGGGGTTAAACGCGTTACTCGCCATTTTCGCTCTTTTTTTCTTTTTGCGCGACGGAGGGCGCATGAAAGACGCGCTGGTGCGCTTGAGTCCTTTGCGCGACAGCGATGACCAGCGAATCGCCACGCATCTCGGCAATGCCGTGAACGCGGTCATTAAAGGCGCGTTGCTAATATCGCTCGCGCAAGGCGTCGTGGCGGGAATAGGTTACGCGCTTTTCGGAGTGCCGAACGCCGCCCTGTGGGGCGCCGCGACGGTATTCACGTCATTTATTCCCGGCATCGGGACAGCGGCAGTGCTTGTGCCGTCGGTTATGTATCTTTGGAATATAGGAAATGTTGGCGCGGCTATCGGACTTATCGTGTGGGGAGTGCTTGTCGTGGGACTTATGGATAATGTCTTGAAACCGAAACTCATTGCGAAGGGCGTCGGCGTCCATCCGTTTCTTATTCTCCTTTCTGTGCTCGGTGGCCTGCACATCTTTGGTATTTACGGATTTTTGCTTGGTCCGTTGCTCCTTGCATTACTCGTTGCGTTGCTTGAATTGTATGCTGCCGGCGTTGCGCCACATACCGATTAGTATCTCAGATTAATGTTCCAGGATATTGAATTTTGGCTGCGGGAACTCATTGCGGCGCAAGGCGCGCTCGGCGTTTTTTTAATTGGCATTTTAGAAGAGGTGGTGTTCATTATTCCATCTTCGCTCGTATTTCTTGGCGCCGGATTTTTGCTTATTGCACCCGAGGCGTCATTCGCGAACGCCGTATTCGCGGCATTGATTAACATCGGTATTCCGGCCGCGCTTGGCGTTACGCTCGGTTCATTCTTTATTTACGGCATCGTTTATGCCGGAGGCAAACCGACCATCGCGCGTTTTGGGAAATATGTGGGGCTGACATGGGAAGAAATTGAAGCAGCGGAGAAAAAATTTACGGCGGGGCGCATGGATGAAACATTGTTGTTTATCCTCCGCGCGCTGCCGATTTTTCCAATATCTATTATTTCCGCGGTCTGCGGACTGATACGTCTGCCGTGGAAAGAGTTTTTCGTCGTAACGCTTTTAGGCGCCTTTGTGCGCGCATCCGGCTCCGCGCTTGTCGGCTGGGGAGTGGGGAAGGAGTATGCGTATTACGCGAGCCAGTTTGAGGTGGTAGAGAAATACGGCCTTGTCGCGCTTGTGATCGGCGGAATCGTGGCGTATTGGCAGATTAAGAAGCGCCTCTTGACAAATTGAGGAAGCACGTGTATAATGCTTTTTAGAACAAAGTGGGTCAGCCGAATGTTCGCACGGTGCGGACAAACGGTCAGCCCTGGAGGAAAGGACGTAGAGCCATGGGTATCGAAAACGGCACGGGACGCGACCAGTCCATCCAGGTGATGGCGGTGCTCGGATGCAACGCCAAGTGGGACAACGTTCTCACAGAGGTTGCCCAGCGGATCATCAACAATCCGAAGGGTTCGGGCGAGCAGTTCACGCGTTTCCTGCAGAACGGCGGCGTGTGCATTCCCCTCACCCCGACCACCTTCGGTTCCGAGATCAAGCCCCCGTTCGAGGACGAAGGAGGATGGGACATCATCGCCGACGGCCCGGGAGACGATCTGTTGGATGTCGCAAACATCCAACAGCTCCCGATGCTCAACGAGGGTGAG